>URAI01000051.1 GCA_900545725.1 uncultured Eubacterium sp. | reverse complement strand
ACAAATCTCCGATTCCGGCTACCTTAACCCACCGTCTAAAGCCAGTGGGATTGCGATAGCCCTATTTCAATTGTATCATTATCTATATATTTTACTGTTTTTGGTTCTATCTGTGTCATTACGCCTTTATCAGACACTGATATTTTATCCACTCTGTTGAATATAAATCCTGATGCAATATATAAAATAAATCCTAACAGAATAATGAGATAATTTATTCCATTAATTAATTTTATTCTTTTCATAATAATTTCCATTCCGCTCACTTAATCATATACTATAGTACTTTAAAAATAGTACTTTATTAACATTTTATATATTACAATATATCCATATAATTTTCATATACTTTCGGTTCTGTGATTATAATTCCAGTATAAAACTTATGTTAAATTATCTATTCCATGATAAATGCATCATTTTTGTTTCTTTTATTATAAATATCCAAAAGCCACATAATCACTACTTCTTTTTTCATTGCAAAAGGTTTTCTGTGGCTTAACATAATATGTGTTATTTCAAGGGTTTTTAACAGTTTTATCTGTTCATTTAAGATACTGACATTATACATTTTATCAGAACCTTTTGTCTTTGGATATAATGCATCTCCTACAAATAGATACCTGTTATCCACCAGCATGGCAAGTGAACCCTTTGAATGGCTTGATGGAAATGGTAATATATCAATTCTTGTTTTTTTATTGTCGAAATATACTGCTTTTTCTACAACAATTCCTGTATGCGTATACTTATATGTATACTTTCCCTGATATACATTTTTATATTCTACATTTTCAAGATTAGCAATATGATCCGGATGAAAATGTGATAAGACCACATTGATATCTTTATTATCTATATTAATATTTCTGATTAATGATGGTATCAGCGGATGACTTCCAACATCATATAACCATATAATATCCTCTGCCTGTACAATTACAACATCTGCTGACAAAGGTTTTTCAACCGCTTCAATATAACTTATATTATCCGTAATCTTTATTATATCCATAATAATCCCTATCACTGAGTAACTTTCGTTGCGAAGAAAAATCCGCACAGGCGATTTTTCTTCTGCCATCATGGCTATTTGTTATGTCCGGAAACTAAATTATGGTTCCTCCACCTGCAACATATTCTCCGTCATATAATACAACAGCCTGTCCCGGAGTTATCGCTCTTTGTGGCTCATCAAATACACACTCTAATAAGTCTTTATCTTTAAGCCTTATTGTACACCAGGCACCCTCATGGTTATATCTTATCTTAGCTTTAACTCTCATTCCATCCTGTGGATTTTCAATACTCATAAAGTTAAGACGGTTGGCATATAGTTTTCCAGCCATTACATCTTCATTTCTACCAACTACAACTTCATTGGTTTCAGGCCTTATTGCAACTACAAATACAGGATAGCCGAGTGCAAGTCCAAGTCCCTTTCTTTGTCCTACCGTATAATGTATTATGCCTTTATGTTCTCCTAATACATTGCCATCAAGGTCTACGAAGTTTCCTTTTTTACTTACATATCCTGTTTCTCTTTCTATATAACCTGCATAATCCTGATCAGGTACAAAGCATATCTCCATGCTGTCAGGCTTATGTGCAACCTGTATTCCAATTTTTTCAGCAATTGTACGAATCTCATCCTTTGTATAATCTCCTACAGGCATAAGTGTCTTAGATAACTGCTCCTGTGTAAGATTATATAATGCATATGTCTGATCCTTTTTAGCTGTCACAGAATTTCTTATTGCATATCTTCCATTATCTAGCTTTTCAACTCTTGCATAATGACCTGTTGCTATATAATCAGCACCTATCATAAGACTTCTCTGAAGAAGTGATTCCCACTTTACATATCTGTTACATGCTATACATGGATTTGGAGTTCTGCCATTTTTATATTCATCCACAAAATAGTCTATTACATTTTTCTTAAAATCATTTTTAAAATTCATCACATAATAAGGTATATCAAGCTGTGCTGCTACACGCCTTGCATCATCAACAGCCGAAAGACCACAGCATCCTCCATTTTCCTCAACTGCCGCAGTCTCTTCATCCTGCCATATCTGCATTGTTACACCTATTACATCATAGCCCTGTTCCTTTAAAAGATATGCTGCTACAGAAGAATCTACTCCTCCTGACATACCTACAACAACTTTCTTTTTCATTAATCATTCTTCCATTCTAAAAATATTGAACTAATTATATAACCACAAATTGTATATTTAACAAAATAAACAATTATACACTCTTAGTAAAATTACTAAGTAATGTATTATATCCTTCCTGATATGTGGCATCTCCTGAATAATTAGAAGTTTTCAGCGAATACATTGCCGATATCGCAGCAGCCTCGACATATATGCTCTTATTAGCTACTGCCTCTGTAAAATCAGTATTGGCATAAAATGCTTCTTTAACTGCTAATGCCTCCTCATCTGTAAGTGATGTTTTGTCAAATACCAGCTTGCCATCAGCACCGACTGTTATTCCAGCCTTACTAAGCTTATCAGAACTGCCCTTTATAAGTGCTGCAAGTTCTTCTTTATAACTGGTATTAGAAGTTCCACCTACACTATCCATTCCATCAAGCATGCCATTGTAATTATCAACAAAATCCTTAAGTGCATTATATACTTTGTTATTGTCAATGGAATCCTTTGCAAATAAAGAATCCTCTCCTTTACTGGTAAGTATTATTAATGAACTTCTAAGAGCTGCAGCCGACTTAGCTGTCTGTGAATAAGCTGCTTTTAGTTCTTTTGAATCTGTATCATTTCCAAATACAATTCCATGTGCCTTAAGATTAGCTTTAGCTTCTTCTGATAAGGCACTTCCTGTTACCTTGTAATTAAGAATATCACTTATACTGTTTTTGTTATTGATATAATCAAGTAATGTGCTTCCATAATTTCCAACAACTCTCATAATAATCTCCATTCCGCAGTCATTTTTAATAATCGTAAGCCAAATATCAGATTGTGCTGTACGATAAAATCTGATTTGTAACGCCTGCAACGTAAATCAATCGTATGAATAATAAAATCACCATATATTTAGAATATCGGATTATTTTTGCTTTTTCTTCATATACCTATCAATAATTCTCTCAATATCCTTCTGGAACTTTATAAATCTTCCCTGTTCAGACCTTACAAATCTATCAGACTTTACAAGCTCTTCAAATTCGTGATAATCAAGAAAACGGTAATTCATTGTCTCGCCTTCCTGTAATATAATATCACAGGAATTATTATTGGCAAGATAATTAAAAAAGCCATGATAAATGCAATGTCTGTTATCATCAACATACCTGTAAATCTGTATCATGTCTCCTTTTCCTACACATATACCGGTCTCTTCCTGTAATTCTCTTATTGCCCCATCCTCAGCATTCTCTCCTGAAAGTATGGAACCTCCTGTAACCTCCCATTTAAGCGGATTAGTCTTATTACGCGACCTTTGTGTTGTTAAAAATCTTCCCTGATAATCCATTGTATATATCATAACAACTACATGATACTCCCCATCTTCAAGCTCTTTTGCCCTGCTTCTTGGGATAAGATATCCGAGTTTCTGCTCATTCTTATCATAAGCATCCCACATTTCTTCATTAACCATTTCAATATAGCTGTCAAAATACTGCTCCTGAAAATGTATCATATCAGCAATCTGCTGCCTTGTATACATAATATTTTCAGGAACAATTATCCATTTATCTTCTATATCATCATTCCTGTGGACTATAGCTATACGCTTTCCGGTAAACTCATCTAACGGAACGTCAATACCTAAAACATAAGCATCCTGTTCTTCGCCATCCTTAGCCATAATTCCTTCTACATATCCATAATTAACCGGATATACCATAGTGGGAATATCCGGGTGAACAGAACCTAATGGTCTGTCCATCTTAACTGTATATATCTCTTCGTTCAAAATATTTCCATCCTTTTACATTTGTAGTGACCTACCCATTGTCTAAAGCCAATGGGCTTCCTGCTTCACAGACCTCGCAACCTACTATCTCCACAGGCGTTAATTCGGGCAGTACCTTCCCTATCCAGTTATTCTTTTTATGCTATTTGCCGTAATCCCTCTGCCAGTATATTTTTGCAGTGTTAATGCCTCTGTCATGTTTTGCACCACAAACAGGACACGACCATTCTCTTATTGATAAATCTTTAATGCCCAAATCTATCCCCGTAGTTTAGGCAGCTTTACTTTTCCTCTGTCCAATCTGTTTTTAGATTTCCATATTTCCATGCCATAAATATACATAATTCCTCCATGTGTTGAGTCCACATTTATATATACTATATATAAAAAATATATCTCAATATATTTTTCAATAACATTATAACATTATTTATGTAATCCAACAACTTACCATTAATAAGCTAAAAAAAATCTCAAATCAAAAATACATTATGATAACATATACTACTAATAAATGTCCTGCCGGTCATAGCCAAAGATACATTGATTCTTTAAATTCATACAGGCATGAAAAATTATATTGCAAATCTTGAAATCCACAATATAAATTTTCCATGCCTGTATACACACTTTAATCTTTTAATAAGTTATAATTAAATATCTGTCGTCTCACTAATTCTTTCTGTAATATAATCAGCTATTATTTTAACGGTCTTTTCTATGCCTATTTTAGCTGAATTGATAGTTATATCATAATTAGAGGCAGCTCCCCACCTGGTACTGCAAAAATAATTGTGATATGCTTTTCTGTTTCTATCATGCCTTTTTATCTTTTCCTTTGCCTTGGTTGAATTAAGATTATATAATCTCATTATTCTTACTATACGTTTACTTATATCTGCCCTGATAAATATTGGTATAAATATACAGTCATCATCTACTGCCTCTCTTAATTTCTCCTCAGAACATCTTCCTACTATAATAAATGACTCTTTATTTTGCACCTTCTCTTTCATATAATCAAACTGCATCTGTGCCACTATCTCCTGAGGAGAATTACTAAAGCCTTTTACCGTCTTTGATACAAAAAATCTCTTAGGCACTTCATCGTATTTCTCAAGTCTGTTTTCCTTAAAATTATTACTTTTTACCACTTCATCAAGAAGATTCCTGTCATACAGCTTAAGCTCTAAAAGCCCAGCCAGCTTCTCTGCTATCTCATGTCCACCGCTTCCATATTCACGGCTTATAGATATAACCAACTGCTTTGGCATAATAATGCACCTCTTTTCTATATAAAATAAATAATAATTAATAACTTACATATACACAACAAATATATATAATGTACTGATTACAAGAGTTATAACTGTCGGCGGAAGATTCTTTTTACAATATTCTCCCCAGCCAATAGGGTGCCCCGCTTTGGCCGCAACCGACGTTCCTACTACATTAGCTGATGCACCAATCGGTGTTGCACTGCCGCCTATATCCGTACCCATAGACAATGCCCATGCAAGAACAGATAATTTAATATTCTGCGTTACGGCAATAGTTCTTATTACAGGAAGCATTGTCGCAGCAAATGGTATATTATCAATAAATGCACTTGCAAGAGCCGATACCCATATAATAATTGCAATCATAAGCTTAAGATTACCACCACTTGCTTTTTCAATTAGCTGTGCAACAATCTCTAACATTCCTGTCCTTTCAAGACCACTTACAACCACAAACAGTCCTATAAAGAAAAGTAATGTCTTATAATCTACTTTCTTAAGCAGTGAAAGTGCATGTTTTCCTGATGTTATTAATGTAATTACAGCTATAAATACCCCTATAAATGACACTGTAAGTCCTGTATATGCATGTGTTACAAGTAATACAACCGCCGTTATAAATATAATTGTACTGATAATAAATCCTTTCTTATCAGTTATTACGCCTGATGGCGATGGAAGTTTACTTATATCGACTGTATTTTCAGGATTATTAGCATACTCCTTACGGAAAGCAAAATAAAAATAAATCACTACAGCAATCATTGATATTGCTGCCATTGCACCTGTATGCATTATAAAATCTGAAAAAGAATATCCAAGTGAGGTTCCTATAATTATATTAGGCGGATCTCCACACATAGTCGCGGAGCCTCCAAGATTGGCACAGAATATATCTGATAAAATCATAGGTACCGGATTAAATTCAAGCAGTCTTGACAATTCAATTGTTACTGCTGCAAGAAACAGAATAACCGTTATGCTATCAATAAACATCGCAAGTACAAATGACATAAACATAAATGCAATAAATATCGGAAGCTTTCTATAATGTACAAGCTTTGATATAAACATGCACAGCCATCTGAAAAATCCTGTTCTTGCCATTCCCTCAACCATAATCATCATACCAAGAATAAATACTATAGTATCCCAGTTAATTCCACTTATGGTTTCAGTCCTTCCCGATGTGTGCCAGAAACCGACTGTAAAGAAACAGGACAGATTAAGTGTCTGTGTTATCTCATAAATGCTTTGCATAAATACACCAAAGACAAGAATGAGCATCAACGCTCCACATGCAAGAGTTATGTACTGTCTTTCTATCCTGCTAAAGATAATTAATAAAAACATTACCAAAAAAATAGTTACCGCTGTGATTTTTGCTGCCATAATAATGTCCTTTCCTTTTTAATAAATCTTAGAATAAAAATACCCACTGTCTGATTTTATTAAGTTATCACGTTATTTTTGTAGATATTATACAATATTTAGCATTATAAAAGCAAGCAATTGTAGAAAATGAATAATTGCAATAACTAGAGAAAAATCTCTGGTTTAATTTTAAAAATGTAGACAATTTGTTATAAATAATATTATTTATATTCTGATAAATATATTTTTAAAGATATTTTTTCATTTTTTACATTAATTTACTCTAAATATATCTACACTATCTTCATTTTCTAATTACAGCATTTATAGATATCTATATCTGAATATTTTTAATAAAATTTATAATAAAGCATTTTCACATTCACATTGACTAAAACATGGCGCAGTCTTATAATTATTTAAGTTTATAATCGTAATATCAAAATTTATTCAGGAGGACATATGAAGATGAAAACAGCTCTTACAATCGCAGGAAGTGACTGTAGCGGTGGTGCCGGTATACAGGCAGATATAAAGACTATGATGGCAAATGGTATATATGCAATGAGTGCAATCACTTCTCTTACTGCCCAGAATACTATGGGAGTATCGGCAATCATGGATGTAACACCTGAATTTCTTGGAAAACAGCTAGACAGCATATTTACAGATATATTCCCAGATGCCGTTAAGATTGGCATGGTTTCTTCCTCAGAACTTATCAACATAATTGCTGATAAACTGCATCAGTATAATGCCAAAAATATCGTCGTTGACCCTGTTATGGTAGCTACAAGCGGTGCAAGGTTAATTAATGAAGCTGCAATTGATACTCTTAAAAAAAGACTTCTTCCAATATCAACTGTAATAACACCTAATATTCCTGAAGCAGAGGTATTAAGCGGTATTACTATTAATTCGGCAGATGACTGTATTAAGGCTGCCTCAGTTATAAGCAATTCTTATAATTGTGCCGTACTATGTAAAGGCGGTCATAATATTAACGATGCTAACGATTTATTATATTATAATGACAGTTATGTATGGTTTAATGGAACCAGAATAGATAATCCTAATACACACGGAACCGGCTGCACATTATCAAGTGCTATTGCCTCTAATCTTGCTAAAGGATATGATTTAAAAACATCTATTGAAAATGCCAAAACTTACATATCCAATGCTCTTATGGCAATGCTTGACCTTGGACATGGCAGTGGTCCTATGAATCATGCATTTATGATTACAGAATAGTGTGAAAAATAAGCCTGATAGCTTATTTTATCACACGGCTATTTGTATCTGAACAGAACAAATAGCCATTGATGGCAGAAGAAAAATTGCCTGAGCAAATTTTTCTTCGCCTCTTCGCAGCAAATGTTGCTCAGAAATAGAGAATAGTATAAATACTATTTTAAATATTAACTTCAATTGACTTTAGATAATTGTAATTATATAAACTTATAAAAATCATTTTCAGCATAGATATGTGTCGAATAAAACTCTTTAACAGCTTTTATCATATATGTCACATCCTTGATACCTGCTGTCTCATATGGCGAATGCATGGCAAGCTGTGCAAGACCTACGTCTACAGTATTAAGTGACACATGTGTATTAGCAATATTTCCAAGTGTTGAACCCCCCGCAATATCAGAATGATTAATATATGACTGTATGGGTACTCCTGATTTTTGGCATATCTTTTTAAATATTGATGCTGATATTGAATCAGTTGTATACTTCTGATTAGCATTATATTTTATAACTATTCCTCTGTTCATATACGGTCTGTTTGTAGGGTCAGCTTTATCCTGATGATGTGGATGAACAGCATGTGCATTATCAGCAGATACCATAAAACTGTCCGCTATTGCCATCATATACTGCTGTCTTGTTCTGTTACAGCTTTCATTAATTCTTTCAAGTACATCAGAAAGCATTGTTGAGTCTGCCCCCTGCTTTGTAGTGCTCCCCACCTCTTCATTATCAAATACACAGCATACTGACACACTCTTGTTATTATTGCCAATGCTGTCAATAAAACCTGTCATAGTTGTATATGCACATTCCAGATCATCAAGTTTGGTTGATGATATAAACTCATTATCAGCTCCCCATATAGCCGATGATACCCTGTTATATAAAAACATATCCATACCTGCTATGTTTTGTACGGAAACGCCTGCACTTTCGGCTATTATCTCATTTAATCTGCCTTTGGCTGTCTCTTCTCCCAGTATTGGAAGCATATCCTTTTGTGCACTATATTTATAACCGGCATTGACATCCCTGTTCATATGTATTGCAACATTAGGTATCATCACCAAATCCCTGTCAATATTTACAAGTCTTACACTTAATGAATCTGTGTCTGTATCATTAACTACTACTCTTCCTGCAATGGATAATGGTCTGTCAAACCATGGTGCAAATATCATCCCACCATATTTTTCCACGTTAAGTTCCACGTAATGTCCATCAGTCAGCATTTCGGGATTCTCTTTTATCTTAAAAGAAGGGGAATCACTGTGCGATGCACATATCTGATAATTACTATAGTCCTTACAAGGTATATAAAACGCAATTATTGATGAATCACCACGCACGGTATAATAACCGTTTCCTTCTTTAATATTCCATAATCTGTTTTCCTTAAGCTCACAAAAACCTTTGTTATCAAGCATAGTCTTAAAGTTATCAATAACATGATAACAACTCGGGCTTTTCTTTATAAAATCCAGCATATTCTCTGCATTTGATAAATATTTATCCATTTTATTATAACGCTCCTATTTTATAATATTGTTAGAATGATTTTTATTTCCATACGATGTGCAAAATGTCATTTTGTTATTCATATGTCACTCTCCCACTTTATCAGTTATTAATTATATTTCCCTTATTGATATTTTCCTTAATTATATTATCTACAACCTCAAATAACTTTACAGATCCATCCTTAGTCTTATTCTGCCTTTTATATACCTGACTTGCCGATACCTTATGCCGTTTCCAGTCAGAACCACCATTACTGTTATTAAGAATTAATGGCTGCAGATTATCCATTGCATGTGCATACTTTGATTCCGGCGTTTGATTTGCCTCAAATTCGTCAAACAATGCAATCATTTCCCGTTTCTGATCATCAGGAAGAATGGAAAAAATATGTTCTTTAGCCATATCTTCCCTTGCCTTTTGTGTCTTTAATCCATCATCATCATAAGCATATGTATCACCTGCTTCTATTTCAACAATATCATGAATAAGACACATAATCATAACCTTTGAAATATCAACCTCTTCGTTAGCATATTCCTTAAGAAGATATGCCATAACCGCCATATGCCATGCATGTTCAGCATCATTTTCGTTACGCCCATGTCCCGACAAATGTGTCTGTCTTAAGATATTTTTTCCCTTATCAATCTCTAATGCAAATGCCAGCTGATTTTCTAATCTTTTATCCATAATTTCATATACCTCTGAATATAATTATATTATTTTCAATTATACAGTCTTTTAAATATTATCATTAATACTAATCACTGTTTTTAACAGTTTCATTTTATCATTACACATATAAGCCGTCAAATCATTGGCTAACAAATACCTGACACATAGCCATATAAATAAAAAGTCATATGCATTACGCTCTTATATGAATACAACTTACCCTAAGATAACAGGCTATATACATATAACTGTGAGTCTGCATATGACTTCTTAATAAATATATTCCTCTGATTAAACCGGCAATTTATATGCCATGAAAATTATACTAACCCGGTATTAGTGTGTAAGGAAGAACATCAATACAAATAATATTCCAACAACCCATGTAAATGACTTAATTTCCTTTATCTTTCCGGCAAATACATGAATTATGATATATGAAATAACACCAAATGCAATACCATAGCTTATATTATAAGCAAGAGGCATCATTGCAAGAGTAAGGAAAGCCGGTACTGCTGATGCAGGATCATCCCATTCAATATTTTTAACACCACCCATCATAAGAACACCTACATATATTAATGCTCCTGCTGTTGCATAGGTTGGAATAAGTGATGCAACCGGACTTAAAAACATTGCTACAAAAAACATTGCCGCAGTTGTAATTGCAGAAAGACCTGTTCTTCCGCCTTCTGCCACACCCGCTGATGATTCAACAAATGTTGTAACTGTTGATGTACCGCATACTGAACCTACTACTGTAGCTACGGCATCTGATAACATGGCCTTTTCAAAGTTAGGCACATCTCCTTCTTTTGTAAGAAGATCACCCCTTGAACATGCACCATAAAGTGTTCCAAGTGTATCAAACATATCTACAAGACAAAATGCAAGTGCTGTTGTTATAACAAGAATAACCAGCTCTGCTGATGTATGGTTAGCAAGATATGCTGAAAAATCAAATCCCTGTGTAAATACTTTTCCAAAAGCCTGTGAACCCCATTCACCAAATGCCTTAAACGGATTAAAGCTGAAATTAGCACCAAATCCATCATAAAAACCAGGTATTGTAAAACCTAATATATAATATCCGAAAGTTCCACCAAGAATACCAAAAAATACTGAACCCTTAACCTTTTTGCTTGCAAGTACAGCAATAATCATTAATGTAAATATTGTTATAAGCTTAGGCATAACTGTTGCCCATGTTGCATTACCGTTAAAAAGGTTAAATGAAACAAGATTAACGCATGTTGAAGTATCTGCAACAACAATTCCTGCATCCTGTAATCCTATAAATGCAATAAAAAGACCAATACCAGCCGGTATTGCAATTCTTACACACATAGGAATGGCATTGAATAACTTTGCTCGTATACCTGTTACTGTTAAGACAACAAATAATAAACCGTCAAATAATACCAATACTAATCCGTTAGCATAGCTTAATCCAAATGTAAAGCATACTGTATATACAAAGAATGCATTAAGTCCCATTCCGGAAGCAAGTGCCAGTGGAAGGTTAGCTAAAAGTCCTATCAAAAGTGTTCCAATAACAGCAGAAATTGCAGTTGCAATGTATACTGCATTATATGAAACAACACCTAAAGATGCAAACATATTAGAATTAACCATAAGGATGTATGCCATAGCCATAAAGCTTGTAATACCTGCAAGAATTTCAGTTTTTACATTTGAACCATGTTCTTTCACTTTGAAAAATTTTTCCATAGTCTGATTTCTCCTTTTTTGTGTTTAGGTTATAATTATAATGTATTTATTAACAAATAATCAATAATAATTTCATATTTTGTTCATCCTTAATATGGTAAACCATAAAACAGGTGAAAGTGGCTTAAAGATTATATATCATAATTTTATATGATAATATCTTTTCTTAGCCACCATCACCTGTCTTATATTATATATTTTTAGTTACACTACTGATTATTTACAGATGATATCACATCATCTTTTGTGCTTCTATCTATCTGCTTATTATCAGCTGATGCCTTATTATCAGAGGAAATCTTATCTGTAATATTTTTATTTGCAATATCTTTATCTACAACATCCTTATCTGTAATATTCTTATCAGATACATTATTATTGTCTGTCTTCTTATCACCCTCTGCCTGTAACTTTTCAAGCTTTCTTGTCTCCTTTACATCACCACATACAAGACACTTGTATTCTTCAAGACCTTCTTCGCTTGTTGTTGCAGGCTTAGCTACTACCCATGAATATTCATGTCCCTTAGCCTTAATAACTTCTTCCTTGGTTTCATCACAACTCTTACATGTATAACGTATAATACCATTGTCTGTACATGTAGCTTCTGTTACTGTAACACCGTCATCCCATGAATGTTTTACCTGTGTTACATAACCATTTGTAATTACATATGTATGTCCATCAGCTTCAATCTCGTCTGTATAATCATATGCTATTACGCCATCAACAAAATACCATTCTCCATATTCATTAGAAGCTATACCTGTATATTCAGAATCAAGCAATCCCTTATTAATATACCACCAGCCATATTCATTACGTGCCATTCCCGTATAATTTAAGTCAAGGGCTCCATTACTCATATACCACCAGCCGTATTCATTTTCTGCCATTCCTGTATAGCTTAAGTCAAGAGCTCCGTTACTCATATACCACCAGCCGTATCTGTTTAGTGCCATTCCTGTATAGCTTAAGTCAAGGGCTCCTTTACTCATATACCACCAGCCATATTCATTTTCTGCCATTCCTGTATAGCTTAAATCAAAGTTTCCATTGCTCATATACCACCAGCCGTATTCATTTAGCGCCATTCCTGTGTAGCTTAAGTCAACAATTCCATTATTCATATACCACCAGCCGTATTGGTTTAGTGCCATTCCTGTGTAGCTTAAGTCAAGAACTCCGTTACTCATATACCACCAGCCGTATTCATTTTCCGCCATTCCTGTATAGCTTAAATCAAGAGCTCCATTGCTTATATACCACCAGCCATATTGATTTTCCGCCATTCCTGTATAATCAAAATTAATTGAACCATCTGTCAACATCCACCAGCCGTATTCATTTTCTGCCATTCCTGTATAATCACTTACTATGTCTCCATCTGAATACATATGCCATATATCATCGTTTCCAATCCTAAGACCACTCTTCTTAGCAAAACCATAATATTCAGCGATACCCTGTGCATCTGCCTGTCCCATTAATGCAAGCATATTATCATCACCAAGTAATGAAGCATCATTGGCATTAGAAATGTAAGCATGTTCTACAATAAGTCCAATAAATCCATTTTTCTTAGAACCCCTTATTACAGCATAATAATCCGCTCTTGAACCATCATTATACCAGTTAGTTTCATCATCTTCATCACCATTGCTGTCTCTTGTATGTATGCCTCTGTCATTAATTCCTATATCACTAAGCTTATCTGAAATACACTGTGCAAGTGCTGCTCCCTCAACATTAAATTCAGGAATATAATTAGCATTAGGATAATATACTTCATGTCCTGATATATCCATCCCTGCATTATTATGAAGACTTACATATAACGATGCACCTACTGACTTTGCATAATCAGGTCTTGAATACAGACATTCCCTTGTACTGCTTCCCGGCAGTCCACAATCTATAGTAGGATGTGTAAGATATACCTTAACTCCATCATATTTTTCAAGCTCAGCCTTGCATGATAATGCAATCTTCATATTAAGTTCTTCTTCTTTAAGTCCATATCCTCTTGCACCGACATGTGTCGCATCATGTCCAGGGTCAAGCACGATTACAAAATCATCTGCTGCCTTAGCAGTAACCGGTTTCTGTGTCCATATACCTGCAATAACTGCTATTGCTGTAACCGGTATTAATAATAACCTTTTTTTCATATTAATCTCCGTTCCTCCGTATTTTATTGTCAAAATTACGAAAATATTATACCATTATCTGTATATTTAAACAATACATTAATTGAGATGAAATATAAACTCTGTCAAGTATAATTAAAAATCTATTATATTAAAAAATGGCTGCCATATATATGACAACCATTTTTATATAAATATATATTTTTAATTAAGATACTTGCTTGAAAGCTTAAGTCTTGTCATGGCTCTTGCCATAGCAGCCTGGGAATGATGATATTCCTGAATGCTCTGCTTCTGACGCATACGCTCCATAGCCCTGTCAAGTGCTTCCTGCGCTCTCTTTTTATCAATGTCTTCAGGTCTTTCGGCTGTATCTGTAAGAACAATAACTCGGTTATTCATAGTTTCTGCAAAACCTTTTCCTACAACTACCTGATGAACAGTACCATCCTCTGTCCTGAATTTTAATTCACCGATATTAACAGCAATAACCATATTTTCATGGTGGGGAAGAATCTGCTTCTGTCCGTCCATCGCCGGAATAGTAAGAGCTTCTGCCCTGCCATCATAAAATACTTTATCGCTGGCTATAATTTTAAGGCTGAATGAACTCATTAACATCCCTCCTATTTAGCTTCATCAGAATTCTTGGCTTTTTCGATTACATCGTCAATAGTACCTACATTAAAGAATGCCCATTCTGGATAATCATCCATTTCACCATCAACAATCATCTTAAATCCACGTACTGTTTCCTTTAAAGGAACATATTTACCCGGAACACCTGTAAAGTTTTCTGCTACGAAGAAAGGCTGTGAAAGGAACTTCTGAATCTTTCTTGCTCTGTATACAGTAAGCTTATCTTCATCTGATAATTCTTCCATACCAAGAATTGCAATAATATCCTGTAATTCCTTATACTTCTGTAATAATTCCTGAACCTTTCTTGCTGTCTCATAATGTTCTTCACCAACAACCTCAGCTTCAAGTATTCTTGAATTAGATTCAAGTGGATCTACGGCAGGATAAATACCCTGTTCTACAATCTTTCTTGAAAGAACTGTTGTTGCATCAAGATGTGCAAATGTTGTTGCCGGAGCCGGATCAGTAAGGTCATCGGCAGGAACATATACAGCCTGTACTGATGTTACAGAACCATTCTTTGTAGATGCAATTCTTTCCTGTAATTCACCTACATCAGTTGCAAGAGTAGGCTGATAACCTACGGCTGATGGCATACGTCCAAGTAATGCTGAAACCTCTGAACCAGCCTGTACAAAACGGAAGATATTATCAATGAATAAAAGCACATTCTGATGCTTTACATCACGGAAATACTCTGCCATGGTCAGTCCTGTTTCTGCTACTCTCATACGGGCACCCGGTGACTCGTTCATCTGTCCAAATACAAGGGCTGTCTTCTTTAAAACGCCGGACTCGCTCATTTCCGTCCAAAGGTCATTTCCCTCACGGGAACGCTCTCCAACACCGGTGAAGATCGAATATCCGCCGTGTTCCGTTGCAATGTTGGTGATCAGTTCCTGGATCAGCACCGTCTTACCAACACCGGCACCGCCAAACAGACCGATCTTACCGCCCTTTGCATAAGGTGCTAACAGGTCAATGACCTTGATACCTGTTTCCAGCATTTCCACAACCGGGCTCTGGTCTGCAAAACTTGGGGGATCTCTGTGGATGACCCATTTTTCTTCTCCCTCCAGGCTCTCACCGCCATCTAAGGTGTCCCCAAGGACATTAAACAGACGTCCCAGTGTCTTTTCACCAACAGGAACAGCAATTCCCTGTCCTGTTGCTTCTACTTCCATATCTTTATATAAACCTTCACTGGAAGCTAACATAATACAGCGGACTACATCTCCGCCAATATGCTGGGCTACTTCCATAACGCAACGCTTTCCATTGTTCATTACAGTCAGCGCATCCTGGATATGAGGAAGGTTTCCATCTTCAAAAGCCACATCTACTACAGGTCCCATTACCTGTACGATCTTTCCTTTATTCATGGCTTCCTCCTTCTTTTATTGATTACGAAAAACAAATGTCTCCTTGTTTTTCCCTGAACGCATTATCGTTTCTTCTTCCGCTGTGCTCTTGCACCGCCTACTACCTCTGTGATCTCCTGGGTAATGGCAGCCTGACGCACACGGTTATATTCTATTGACAGATCATTTAACAGCTCTGCTGCATTATCACTGGCAGACTGCATGGCCATCATGCGGGCATTCTGCTCACTGCAAAATGACTCTACCAGGGCACCGAAGATAAATCCTGTTACATAGTTTGGCACCACATGGTCCATGACCGCTGTAGGGGATGGGACCATCTGGATCTCTTCCTGATGGATATCCGCAGGAATGACCACATTGCTGAAATCTTCCTGCTTCAGGGGAAGAAGCTGCTCCATCTGTGCTTCCACCTTCATGCTGTTTATCATCTGCGTATAAATGATCCACACCTCATCCAAACGTCCTTCCAGATAATCCTCGATCAGGGAAGAGGCGATCAGACGGGCTCTGTGCATGGTAGGGTTCTGCACCGTGTAGTGGAACTGTTCTTCTACCGGCACATGTCTTGCAGCAAAATACTGTCTTCCCAGCTCTCCCACGACATACAGACGGTTTTTATCACTTTTTTCCATCCATTCATGGGCAAGTTTCAGTACATTGTGGTTATAAGCACCTGCCAGACCCTTATCACCTGTAATGACTACCAGGCCACGGACACGGTCCTCTTCTTTGATCTCTTTTCTGGCGTTAAAATAAGGATGCCCTGTATCCCCCATATGGCGCAGGATACGCCGGATCAGGCTCTGAAGGGTGTAAAAATAAGGTTCTGTATCTTCCAGAAGCTTTTTGCTTTTCTTCAGCTTGGTTGAAGAGA
>URAI01000050.1 GCA_900545725.1 uncultured Eubacterium sp. | reverse complement strand
CTTCCCATCAGCGTACAAATCTTACATATCAGCCACAGCCTGCCCGTCTCTACACATTAAAAACATCTTCTTGAACTGTCGTTCAAGAAGCGTCCCTCGCTTTCAGCTCGGTCAATCACTACTTAACATAGCCTAAAAGTCCTGGCAGCCACAATGAAAGTGCCGGCACATATGTTACAAGTAAAAGTACAATAAATATCGCTGCAAAGTAATAAAGTAATGGTTTAATTACATCTTCAATCTTAGTCTTACCAACCTTTACACCAACGAAAAGTGTAGTACCAACAGGTGGTGTGATTGTTCCGATACACAGGTTAAATATCATCATAATACCAAAATGTACCGTATTCATACCAACTGCCTGACAGATTGGAAGGAAGATTGGTGTAAATATAAGACATGCTGGTGTCATATCCATAAATGTTCCTACTATAAGAAGAATAACATTTATTATAAAAAGTATTACATATTTATTATTGCTGATACCCAGCATAACGCCTGAAATAGCTTCTGGAAGTCCTGTAAATGCCATTACCCATGACATGATACTTGACACACCGATAAGGAAAATAATAATTCCCGTCATCTCGGCACTGTCCATTAATATTTTAGGAAGCTCCTTAAGCTTAATTGACTTATAAAATACAAGCGAAAGTATAAGACTGTATACTACTGCAACTACTGCTCCCTCTGTCGCTGTAAATATACCACCGATAATACCACCGATAACTATGATAATCATAAGCAGACAAGGTAAAGCCTGTAATGTAATCTTTAATTTTTCTTTAATTGCATATCTTTTATTGCTTGTATATCCTCTTCTCTTTGCATATATAAATATAACCACCATACATGCAAGTCCCCAGAGTATTCCAGGAATATATCCCGCCATAAAAAGTGCTGCTATTGAAGTTCCACCACTTACCATTGCAAATGTAATCATTACGTTACTAGGTGGAATTAAAAGTCCTGTAGGTGCTGTCGCTATATTAACTGCTGCTGAGAAGTTCTTATCGTATCCTTCTTCTTCCTCAACCGGTCCTATAATTGCGCCCATAGCTGAGGCTGCTGCCGTACCCGAACCCGATATGGCACCGAAAAGCATATTTGCCACAACATTAGTATGTGCAAGTGAACCCGGTATTCTCCCTGTAAATATCTTTGCAAAGTTAATAAGTCTGATGGCAATACCACCCTTATTCATAATATTTCCTGCAAGAATAAAAAATGGAATCGCAATAAGGTTAAATACTGATATACCTGAGAATATTCTCTGTGCCCCTGTTACAAGTGCAGGTTCTGTTGACAATACAGGAAGTATTGTACAGATTGACGATACTGCAAGTGATATTGCAATTGGAGCACCTGCAATAAGCATTATAACAAGAATAACTAAGATAATAAGTCCTGAAAGCCATGCTATACTCATACATTTTCTCCTTTCCCTGTAAGGTCAATAACATTTAAAATACCATATACCGCAATAATAATTCCTGTCACCGGAATTACAAGATATATATATCCCATTGGTATTCCAAGTGAAGCTGTCTTCTGTGTCATTGAAAGCTTAGTAATTGATATTCCGCCATATATCATAACAATACATGAAAATGCTATTGTAACCAGTTCAATAACTATATTAAGCTTCTTAAGCTTATCCGGACTTAATTTATCAGCTACAAATCCCATTCTCATATGGTCTCTTTTGCCAAATACATACGCAGCCGCAAACAGAGACATCCAGGTAAATGAATATGTCAAAAGTTCTTCTGATACAGTACTAGGACTGTTAAAAATATATCGTACAAGTATCTGATACGTTCCTATAATAACCATAAATGCGAATAATACAATACATATAATCTTAATTACATTATCCATCGCATTTCTTATATTTTTTAATGCCGTCATCTACTCTGCCTCCTTTACCTGTTTATTTATATCCTGTATATGATTATATACATCAACAATATCAGGATTTGATTCAAGCATATCCTGCTGCATATTCTTAACTTTTTCCTTAAATGGTGTTATATCAGGATAAATAAATTCAACACCCATATCATTTTTCGCTGTATTCTTAGCATCTTCAACGCATTTATCCCATTCCACAAGTTCAACCTCTGTTGACTTAGCTGCTGCTTCTTTGAATACTTTAAGCTCGTCGTCGTTTAGTCCTTCAATAAACTTAAGATTACCAACAAGCATATCCGGTATTATCTGATGCATATTATAAGTATAATATTTTGCAACCTCACCATGTTTGTTGTTAGTTAAGGCTAATTCATTATTTTCTGCACCATCAATTACGCCCTGCTGTATAGCTGTGTATACCTCACCAAAACTCATAGGTGATGCTGCCGCACCAAATGCCTGCATCATTGCCACACTTGCCGGACTCTGCTGTACTCTTATCTTCATGCCAGCAAGGTCATCCGGTGTATTAATAGGCTTCTTGCCATAGAAATTTCTTGTTCCGGCATTATACCATGTTAATACCCTGAATCCTGATGCATCAGTTGATTCATATACCTTTTCCATATAATCTGTATCCTGCATTACCGCCTTATAACTTTCAATTGAATCGAAAAGATATGGCATACTGAACACCTCATAAACATCGGCAAATGTTTCAAGATTGGCTGTTCCGGCTACAACGAAATCAATTGCACCTGTCTGTGTAAGCTCGATAGCCTTCTGTGTAGCTCCTAAGAGCTCATTAGGAAATATCTGTACCTCATATTTATCTCCAAGTCTTTCCTCTACATATTCCTTAAATGCTACAAGTCCTGCATACTGGGGATGAGTCTCTGACTGTCCAAGTGCAATTCTTACTATACGTTTTCCATTTGTGGCAGAAAGATTACATCCAAATAAACCAATTGCCATCGTCACACACAGCATAAGTGTAATGCAACGTTTAAGTACTGTTTTTAACATATTATCCTCCATTCCTTAATTTAATTTTTTTAGATTTTCTTTATGAAATATTTCATTCTCGAAGTCATATTTCATTTTATGTTTATATTATAAGGAGGATACTTTTGTTTTTATACAGTAAATGTTTGTCATAGAGGGGTAATTTCTTGTCATATAATTACATAATCACCAATAAAATGACATATTTTTGTGCATTTTTCACATTAATTTCTCACGATATTTAGATGGTATCTCTCCAACTATTCTCTTGAAAATCTTTGCAAAATAATTAGAATCCGTATAACCGACCATTCTGCTTATATCTTTAATGCTCTCATTTGTATCAGATAATAACTGCTTCGCCTTCTTCATTCTGTATTCTGTAAGATATGCCGTAAAATTCTGATTAAAATACTGTTTGAATAACTTACTGAAATATGCATCTGAATATCCCATTGTCTGTGCAGCCTCCTGCATTGATATATCATACATGTAATTATTCTCAACATATTCCTTCATCTGTCCGGCAGTCGCTTTTTCGTCGGTATTCCTGTTATTGTCCGCTCTTGTTCCATTATAATAATTGATATAATCATTCTCATTAAGATTATCATGTATTTCCATATTAATATAACCCAAACTTCTGTCATCAGCCATAGCAGAGACTTCTTTCTGCGTATTTTTTTTATCAAGCTTTTGTATTGCCATATCCATAACAGCTAGCAGGTCTGATATATCACACGGCTTTAAAAGATAGTCCAGTGCCTTAACCTTAATCGCATTTCTGGCATAACTAAAATCATCATATGCACTTAAGAATATAATCGAACAATCCTCATCCATCTGCCTTATATATCTTGCTGCCATAACACCATTCATTTCAGGCATCGAAATATCCATAATAATAATGTCATTTTTCTGTTCACTACACATATCCACTGCTTCCCTGCCATTAACAGCCTGATATATATTAACTATATCACCATAATATTTTTCAATACGCTTAGCCAATGCCATTCTCTCAATCTGTTCATCATCCACCAACAATACTCTGTACATAACTCTCCCCATCTCCGTACACATTATTTTGAAATATATGTTTATTTCTGTATTATTCTTTTTATTACCATTAACAAAATATATCATATTTAATAAAATATCTGTTTATTCCTGTCTTCTTATCAACACTAACAGACTATATCACATTTAATAAAATATCTATTTATTTCTGTCCAGTATCTTCATTATCCTTATATTCAAAATATACCTGTACAACCGTTCCATGCCCTTTTGTACTGTATATTTTCATTCCGCTGTCATTATACATGGCTTTAATTCTGTGCGCAATATTTCCAACTCCTACTCCGACTGTCTTTCTTTGTATGGTTCCATCAGCTTTTTGTATATCTTCTATACAGCTTCTGACAGCCATAAGTCTGTCTTTATCCATTCCAAGACCGGTATCTGCCACTGACAGCCACATTCTGTCTTCTTTTATAAAACATCTTATATATATAAGACCACCTTGTGAAGAATGTGACAATCCATGTATAATTGCATTTTCAACCAATGGCTGTAATACAAAGGATGGCACAAGTTCATACATGCATTTTTCATCAGCATCACATATATATTTGATTCTTTGTCCAAATCTCATCTGCTGCAGATACATATAATCTCCAACAATTTTAATTTCCTGTTCAAGAGGCATAAATGTTGTCTGTGTCTTTAAATTATATCTGAAAAGACGGCTAAGTGTAACTATCATCTTCTCTGTCACCTCAGCATCTTCAATCTGTGCTGTTCCTGCGATGAGATTTAATGTATTAAACAGAAAATGCGGATTAATCTGGTTTTTTAACATTTCAAAACGCATCTGCTCAAGCTGATTTTCTATTTTGTGTTTTTCTTCTATCGTTGAAATATATTTCTTAGTAGAATGTTTCATCTCAACAAATGATTTAATGAGCATTGATATCTCATCATTGCCCTCCGCTTTAATATCATTTCCCGAAAAATCATTCATGCTTATTCTCCTGGCTTCATTTGAAAGTTCAAGCACAGGTCTTACAATCTTACGGCTTATAAAATGCTTAATCCACATAAACAATATTATTACAACACCGGCTATAATAATACATATTGTCGGTATAACATAGAATAATCTTTTCTGTGTATTATATTCTTCACTACCAAGTGATACTGTAAGCTTCTCATAATTTTTTGCATATTCCTCCAGATATTCCTGCACTGTGTAACATTTATCTATAAGCTGTTTATACTCTTCACTTTCTGTATCCATACTGCCCAATTGTTCATATATCTGCTTATAGCTGTCATACGCATTATGTATTGACTGGAGAATAATATATTGTTCTTCTGTCATACTCTTATAATCCATCGGAAGCTGCATAAGCATATCCCTTGTATTGCGGCCTGCCTCTTCCAGATGCTCAGACGTATGTGGCTGTTCATCCTGTAAATATGCACGTAATAATTTTCTCTCATTAGCAACAGCATTATACAGATTCATTGCTTTATCATTCTCATCAAGTGTATCTGTAAATACAACCATTCCTCTTATTGACAACATAATACTTATAAGCAGTGCCACAGCAATAACATAACCGCTGACAGCATATACATATTTAAACTTCTTTTTTAAAGACATACTAATCCTCATTTCGTAGGAATTTTCTAATCCTCATTCTGTACATTTCTTATTTTTTCGATTATATCCATATAATCAGAACAATACTCATCATATAACGGCTGTAACTTCTCCCTGCAATACTCTCTTTGTTCTTCACTTATTTTAGTAACCGTTACATCCTTATCTATAACTGTCCTCTTTGCGGCATTATCTGTCATTTTCCATAGATTTCTTTCATATATTGCAGACTCTTTTGCACAATCACTTATTATATTCTTATCTTCCTCTGAAAGCTTATTCCATGTCTTTTGGGATATTAACTGTACCTCCGGTATTCTTATATGTTCATCTATAAGGCAATATTTCGCTTGTTCGTAATGACCTGAATACTCATAAGAACTCCAGTTATTTTCTGCCCCATCAATCTTACCGGTCTGTAGTGCCTTGTACACTTCTGAATATGACATTTTAACAGGATTAGCTCCAAGAAGCTGTACAGTCTTATACATAACATCAGATTCCTGCACTCTTATATTAAGCCCGTTCAAATCTGACATGTCAGTAAGAGGTTTTACTGAATAGAAATTTCTTGCTCCGGCATCATACCATGATAAAGCTCTTATCCCACAACTGCTATCCTGTATTGCCTGTGTAAATTCAGCTCCTATATCCCCATCAAGCACCTCCCACATTGCCGCTTCTCCTGAATACAGATATGGCATCTGGATTACTTTAAGCTTAGGAATATTATCTGATATGGAAGCCACTGACACTCTCGCAAAATCCACACCTTCAAATTCAAGCTGTTCAACAATAGATTTTTCATCTCCTAATTCACTATTACATTTGACAATAATCTTAATCCTGCCTCCTGTCTTTTCCTCTACAAGCTGTGCGAATTTATATGCACCTCTTGTTGTCGGATAATTGTTTGACTGGTTCTCAGCATATACAAAAACATATTCCGGCACATTTTCCGTTGACACTTTCCTGCCACAGCCTGACATTACACAAAAAATTGCTGTTATTATAAAAAACAACAGCAATCCTGATAAGAATCTATTAAATTGTTTTACATAGTTATTCACAACAAAGGCTCTCATATACATTGGTCTTTAATCCCTCTCAAAGTACTCTGGATACTTTCCCTTCAACTTTTCAAGTTCAACAAATATTCTGCTGACATGTAACTTTATAACTCTAAGATACTTTCTCTTATCCTTATTCCTTATTGCTTCAATAAGCATCTCATGCTCATCATTAGTCCTGGCACTAATCGCACTGTTTAATTCTGCAAGATATCTTATTCTGTTATAATGGCTCATCTGCGTCTGTATAATATTATTAGCAAGCTGTTCACCTGAACATTCATAAATCAGCTCGTGAAATGCATTATCAATCTCAATTCTTGGAACACTTTCAACCTGTTCATTATAATTAATAAGACGATTATTAAGTTCTGTCATCTTATCAAGCACCTCATCACTTGCATGTTCAAATATGGCATCCACCATTCCTATCTCAAGACTTTTTCTTACAAACCACTCCTGCTCTGAACGGCGGCAGTTAATACATGCAACATACGTTCCTGACTGTGGTATAATCTTTAACAGTCCTTCTTTTTCAAGATTAACTATTGCTTCTCTTGCCGGAGTTCTTGATACATCATACCTTAATGCCACTTTCTGTGCACTTATTGTATCACCGGGTAACAGCTTAAAATTCATAATATCATATTTTAATTTTTCATAAGTTTCTTCATTTAACGATTTTTCCATACTCTTCCAGCCTTTCTATATATTAAATAGCATGAAAAATAAGACTGGCAGCTTATTTTTCATGCTAATATTATAATTCTACAATCTTATATGATTATTAAAGATACTGTTCAGAGTCTATGTCTATTTGCTTCCTGTAATAAATCCTTTACATTTCCTGATGAAGGGTCACAATTTATACCAGAAAGTGCCTCTAAATTAAAGGTATTTCTTAAGAGTTTCTCTTACTGCACCTTTTCCTGCAATCTCTTCAACAAACATCTCTTCTATCTTATCGCCAATTCCTGCCTCATATAAATTTATACCAAATATATTAGTATTTGACAATAAGTTTTTAAGCTGTCCTGTATAAGATGAAGATTCTCCTACTTTAATTCCTTCAAGCTGTGCTTTTAATTCCTCTGACATAGGATCTGCTGATAATTCAAAGCTTCCGCCATTATCATCAACTCCGAGAAGATATCTGCACCAGCCTGCTATTGCAAGTGGAATAGCTGTAAGCTTCTTAGCATTGCCTTCCTTTGCAACATATGACTTAATTGTCTCACCATATCTTATTCCGACTTTTTGTGATGTATCTGTTGCGATTCTTTGTGGAGTATCAGGCATAAATGGATTAGGTATTCTTACATTAAGGACTTCATCCGCAAATTTTTCAGGAGAAATAATACCAGGGTCTGTAACAACCGGCATACCCTCAACAAGTCCTATTCTTCTTACCAGTTCAGCAAGTTCCTTATCCTTCATCTCATCAGCAATAAGATCATAGCCTAAGATACATCCGTATACAGCAAGTGCTGTGTGTAATGGATTAAGACATGTCGTAACCTTCATTCTCTCAACCTTATTAACCGTATCCCTGTCAGTCATGTAGACACCTGCTTTTTCAAGCTGTGGTCTGCCATTAGGGAATCTGTCTTCAATAACAAGATACTGTGGTCCTTCTGCATTTACAAATGGAGCAATGTAAGTTCTCTTAGAAGTAATTACAGGTGCCATATCTTCAACTCCTGCCTCTTCCAATGACTTAGCCACTGAATCTGCCGGTCTTGGAGTAATCTTATCTATCATAGACCATGGGAAAGAAATTACGCTTTCATCATTGACATATTTAACAAAATCATCTCCTACAAAACCCTTCTTGTTCCATTCACTTACCATTTCAGTTATTGAATTTCTTAACTTTTCACCATTGTGTGAGCAGTTATCCATAGAAACAACTGCAAGCGGCGCCTTACAGGTATTAAATCTTTCAAATAAAAGTGCCGCAACCACTGCCATAGCAGATGTCGCCTTATCAGGTCCGTTGTCAATATCATTTTTAATAAATGGGAAGAATTCACCATTGGCACCACGGAGTGCATAACCCTTTTCTGTAATAGTAAATGATACCATCTGAAGCTTAGGATTGGCAAAAATTGTCTTTAATCTTGACCATTCAGCCTCTGAATCAGACTGTGCTTTAACGGCCTCTGTAAGAGAACCAAGCACCTTCTTATCAGTACTTCCGTCTTCCTTTAAAGTTACTGCCATTACAAGATTATCAAATGGCTTATATATCTTATCAACAACATCGAAATCAAATGTTTCAACACATGTAATTCCCTTATCTGACACACCCTGTTCGATTAATGTATCTGCAATTCCGCCAATGAATATTCTAAAAATATTACCAATTCCAAAATGTACCCATACAGGTGATTCCTTAGTATCAGCGGCTACCTTTTCAACATCATATGATGGAAGGTTAATTCCAGCCTGCTCCCATGCTTCTTTATTCTTAATTCCTTCAATTGAAAGTTTCATATTATTCTCCATTCCATAAAATTACTTAGATGATTTATCAATAGCTTCCCATAAGCCGTTTAAGTAAGTTGCACCTAACGCTCTGTCATAAAGACCATAACCAGGCATAGCAACCTCGTCCCATATCATACGACCATGGTCAGGTCTTATAACTCCATCAAAGCCTGTATCATATAAAGTCTTCATAATCTTGTACATATCAATTGAACCGTCTGATGATAAATGCGCAGCTTCCTCAAAATCTCTTGGTGAGTTGTACTTAAGATTTCTTACATGTGCAAATGGTATTCTGCCTCTGCATGCTTTAATAATCTCACAAAGATCATTATTCTGGTTAGAACCAAATGAACCTGTACAAAGTGTAATTCCATTGTATGGCTTATCTACCGCATCAAGAAGTCTTGTAACTGAATCCTTGCCTGTCATAATTCTTGGAAGTCCGAAGATTGGCCATGCCGGATCATCAGGATGAATACCCATCTTAATATCGTACTTCTCACATACAGGTCCGATAGCTTCAAGAAAATATATAAGATTGTTAAATAACTTCTCAGCATCAACATCGCTATACATCTCAAAGAGTTCTTTTAATCTGTCTAATCTTTCAGGTTCCCAGCCAGGCATTACAAAACCATTAGACATCTTCTCAACTGACTCCTTCATATGTTCAGGGTCTATCATATCTACTGTATCCTGGTTATAAGCTAACACAGTAGAACCATCAGGTCTTACTCTTGCAAGCTCTGAACGTGTCCAGTCAAATACAGGCATAAAATTATAACATACCATATGGATATCAGCTTCACCAAGAGCCTGTAATGTCTTGATATAATTGTCAATATGCTCATCTCTTTTTGCTGTACCAATCTTAATATCATCTGATACATTAACAGATTCAATACCGGCAATTCCAAGTCCTGCATCACTTACAACCTTCTTCAGTTCTGCAATCTCTTCTGGAAGCCAGAGCTCTCCTGCCTGCTTTCCAAAAAGCGTTGTAATAACATTCTTAACTCCTGGAATCTGTCTAATCTGCTTAAGTGTTACACTGTCATATCCCGGTCCATACCATCTTAATGTCATATCCATAATAAAAATCCTCCTTAAACTAATAACATATGAATATCTCATGTATTATCTTATTCTTAATATTAATTGTGTACTGACAGCCTTAATGTTATGTGTACCTGAGTACAAAAAGCTGTCTTAAATATGTCAGAGCCATATTTATTTGTTTTGTTGTTATTATACTAACATGTTAGTACTGACATGTCAATATATTCTTTTAGTTTATTTGATGATTTTTATTATTAATAGTAACATGTTAGCTTATTAATTTTAAAAACCAGCGTAAGTAAGTCACCCAGTTACAATACCAGACCTTACAGACCTGATAATGTCCTCATTACAAGGTCTACATCTTTATTTTCCAGCTCCTGTATTATATGAAGATAGGTCTTTTGTGTCGTAGTCATGCTCGCATGCCCTAATCTTCTTGCAACACTTGCAATTGATACGCCGGCAAATAATAACAGCGATGCATGTGTATGCCTTAATCCATGAATTGAGATAACCGGAATCCCACATGCCTTACAATGTCTTGTAAGCACATCATTAACAGTTGAATTATATATCTTGGTATCTCCGACAAATACCGGCTTATCCTGGGGCATATTTTTAACCAGTTCAGAAAATTTTACAACAACCTGCCAGTCTATCTGAATCTTTCTTACCGACGATTTGTTCTTAGTTGGAAGATATCCTCCATCCCCCTTATAATCCCATGTCTTACTTACAGATAATGTCTGTCTTGAAAAATCAAAATCCGCCGGCGTAACCGCAAGAGCCTCAGAAAATCTCATTCCCGTCTTAGCAACTAAGAGAATAAACCAGTCCCAATTGACCTCTTCCTTTATATCAAGATGCGTAATCAGTGTATGCAGTTCAAACTGATTAAGATATTTAATCTTCTTGGCGCGTGGTGTTTTCCCTTTAATAATTGCCTTTCTTGTCGGGTCTCTTTCTATAAGCCCGTCATCAACCGCATCCAGTATCGCACCTTTAAGCTGATGATGAAAATCAAGAGTTGTCTGCCTTTCATGCTCTTTGGCATAATCATTAAGAAGCTGCTGGTATGCCGTCCTCGTAAGATTCTCCATCGTAAGCTCCGGTGCCAGCTTCTCAACCCATTTGTACGACATATTGTACTTTGCCATCGTTGAATCTCTTATAGCATCTTTTTTATATACTTCAATCCATTGCCTGTAATAATCACAAAAAAGCTGTTTACTGTTCATATCATTACGCATAAGCGCCTCCTTTTCAATCATTACTTACGCTGATATGTCTAACTATTAATACTAATTATTGACAAGTGGTTTTATCTCTTTTTCAAGTACTTTCTTTAATTCTGTAAATAGCATATTATAATATTTAAACTTTGGAATTGCTCTTTCCTGTGCCGCCTTATAACTCGTAAAATCCGCCGTTATCTTAATAGCATTTTCATTAGGAATCTCACCATTTCTATAATTCATCGCCGCATACATAATATCATCTCTTGACACATACCATGTCATACAAAAATCCGCTACTACTTTTTCAATACATTCCTGTTTCATATTTTCTACTATATTAAGAATAGACCTGCCCTTATATTTATTTTCATCATGTTCTATTTCATTAACAAGAGCTGTCATAATATCCGCAACCTTAGGATTATCTTTTCTTATCTCTTCTATATATCTTTTAACTTCATCAATCTGTTTCTGCCTCTGCTGTGGTGTAACATCTTCTGATTCACTATCACCCGACACAATATTCTGAATCAGATTAATTATATATTCATAATCTATCTTCGTGCTGCTATACGCCATAAGCTCATAATCATCAGGAACATCTTCATTCTCCTGCTCATTATGCTGATTATCTTCTTTTTGTCTAAGCTCCTCTTTCACATTCATATAATGTCCTGCATATGCTTCATACTCTTCCTCAGAAAATTTATATTCTGAAAGCATCTCATCATTATATTGTGTAAATGATTTTAACTGTGCAAACAGCCTGTCAAACTCCTGAAAAATATGTAAAAATATGCGTTTTTCCTTATCAGACATTGAAGTAACCTCTTCCGGTACATCCGCAACAGCCCTTAATGCATGTAATGATTTACAAAATGCCTGTTCTACCTTTTCCCACTCTGCAACAATAGCCGTCTGCGTACTTCCGGCAGAATATAATCTTACCGCACTATCTACACATTCTTTAAAATACTTTGGTGCCTGAAATGTAACTATCTGACCATACGCTTTATTCTTATCATAGATACGGTTGGTTCTTGAAAATGCCTGTATAAGGTCATGTGGTCCCATCGGCTGTCTGTCAATAAATATTGTCGAAAGACATGGTGCATCAAATCCTGTTAAAAGCCTGTCAACTACAATAACAATATCCAGCTGTTCATCTCTGCTTTTAAATTTTGTATCCTTTCTTGCAAGACGCTTATTAAGATTAGCATTGTAGCCTTGTATCTGTGAGGTATCGTACTTTGTTCCAAACATTTCATTATAATCATCTAACGACTCCTGCATCTTCTCCTGATTGACATGTGACCCCTCATCATTTTCCGTAACTGAATATGTAATTGCAAATTTAGGAAAATCTGGCAGAACCTGTTTAATCTTTTTATCAATCTGCAAATCTGTCTGACCGTCTTTTACTTTCTTTAAAAGCTCATAATACTTTTGCGCAAGCTGTATAGAACCGGTCGTTAAAAGCCCCTCATAAGTCATGCCTTTGCCATTTTGAAAACCCAGCTTATAAAATGATTTATTTAAAATTATATCTAATACATTTAACATATGCTTTTCATTATCATAAATACTGCCATCCTTTTCATTCTCCATATTCTTAGGTCCGTTATGTTCAACCTGAAATCCCAATACAGCATTATCATGTATAGCATTCTGTATAGTATATTTATGAAGACGGCTTCCATATAACTGCTCTGTGGTCCTTGGCAAATCCCCCATCTGCGGATATGGATTCTCTGCAAATCTCGGAGTTCCGGTAAATCCATACCATAATGAATTTCCAAAGAATCTCTCAATAATTCTTTTAGTTGCCGGTGTAACGGCCCTGTGACACTCATCCACTACAAATGCAATTTTTAATTTTCTAAGCTTATCATAATCATAAGTTCCCTCTGTGAGCTTTTTTGTAACAAGTATCTGAAGCTTCTGTATGGTGGTAACTATCACCTGGCGGTCTGAGGATTTTAACTTCTTTCTAAGGTCACCTACATTATCAGTCTCATCAACATCTATCAGATCATTATTTGCATATGCCTGAAATGCCAGTGTCGTCTGCGTATCAAGGTCTTTCCTGTCAATAAGAAATATAGTCTTATCAATTGCCGGAATATCCATAAGAAGATTTCTTGTAGCCTTATAAGATGTAAGAGTTTTTCCTGAACCTGTAGTATGCCATACATAGCCGGAAATGCCACGTTTGGAAGCCTCTCGTATAGCTTCAATCGCATGAATCTGATATGGCCTTAATAAAATCAGTCTCTTAGCATCCTCATCAAGCACAGTATATCTTGCTATCATTTCATGTGCCTGTGGAATACGAAGCACACTTTTTGCAAAATCAATATAATCTGCTACAGGATTATTTTCTTTATCAAGCCACCCACTTATAAATTTAGGATTAAGCTCTGTGTCTGATGCTGCCGAGAAATATTTTGTATTGACACCATTACTTACAACAAACATCTGGACTGCAGAAAATATACCTGTAAACTTACCCTCACCTATATATTTTTTAATCTGCCAGAAGCCATCCATATAAGAATGATTCCTGTTTTTTAATTCAATATGAATCATTGGAAGTCCATTAATCATAAGCGTAACATCAAATCTTCTGTCTCTTTCACCATCATCCGTCTTTAATGCACTATACTGGTTAATAACTTCATATACACTGCTGCCACCTGCAATATGTTCGTGGTTCATTACTACAAGATGTAAAAATGTGTTATCCCTCTGTACATGCACCATAACCCTTCCATTTTCACCAACAAGCCATTCTCCTGCCTTATAAAATGATGAAAACTGTAGCTGGTTCTTAACCTGTTCAAATTCCGAATCTGACAAGGGCTTACCATCTAACCTGTCCTTATTATTCTGCTCAAGAATATATCTGAAATTATCCCAAAGCTGCTCCTGTGTCTTTAAATCCTCCCTGTAAGTCCATTGCGAATCCCCATATATAAGCTGTTCTATAAGTTCTTTTTCAATCTCCGCCTCTGATTGTGCCATAATATTCTCCCTTCTGACTGTATTCTACTAATAATGAATATTTGATTTCTAACCAGCTCAAGAATGTATCATTTTAATCTGATACTTATAATTTTTTCATGTTTATTCCCGTTCTTCCTGAAATTTCATTAATAATGTAATATAATACACCACCTGCTCCTTTATCGTGAATTATATTCATAAAGATATCTTCTAAATACGCATATAATATTACAATAATACTTCTACTGGTGAAGAGTGATGAGGTGGTCGAGATACTGAAAATAGTTACCAATCATAGCCTGTTCTTCTATTGATTTAGGATAAACAATATTAGTATCTTGCATAACAGATTTTGAAATTGATGTAACTTTAATTCCTTGCATCAAAGGTATCAACTGATTATGATACGCATTGGAATTTAGATAATATCCCAAATACCCAGTAGCAAATTTTTCTACTGGTCTATATGGAATAGTATGCAAACCTGCCATAACCACTCCATCATTCACCCCCGCTATTTCACTGCATTTTCCAACAGTTGAGTCTTCTGCTGTATCAGCAACAATCACATCTCCATTATGCAAAAAAGAAGATTTATATTTGGTCATAACACTTTCATCTAAAATCATAGGAAGCTGTTCTTTACTTACATCCAAAACTTCTCCAAACTTGATAAGCACATCACCATAATGAACATTTTTTGCAACGCCTGTTTCTTTAGATAAGTTAGCTCTGGAAAGAGTGTTATTTTGCAAGCTAATCATCAACTCAGACAACTTACGCCGTTCCCAATCGTAAGTCATTTTTAAGCTGTTCTCTAACCATCATCAGCGCATAACCGAGCAGATTTTGCCCTCTCCACTGTTCAATATCTAATCGTTTAGGGTTATCCATTGACAATCCTATTCCCCATATGCAATCTCTGACCGCACATTCTGCTAAAATATTATTGCCTGTTGATATTAATCTATCTTTTAGTAATGGATTTTGTGAAAATTTTGCCAATAGTCCTTCATATACTATAATCTGCCGCATACCATTCCATATATTTTCATTATAATTTGAAACCTTGCGTCCTAATGACTTAATCACTGCTGTATCTGTGCTATCTAAAATCTGAGCCTCTATATCATTATCTGAAAAACATGTTGCCTTTTTATACATCATATACTGTTCCATTGACGAAAATTGCACATTATCAACTACAAAATCAGATAAATACCAGTTACTTAAATATCCATTTTCCTCATCAGAATTGTGAAAACATATGATTTCCATTAATTTTCACCAACTTTCTTTACAGCAAGGTCAAGTTCCAAATCATGCAATCCGAAATATGCTTTTTTCAAAAAATCCAATGGAACTTTTTTTATAACCTCTTCACTTGGCAAATTATAATACCACTGATAATATGCATAAAATTCACCTATCCAGTCCGGCATGAATCCCTCAAGAGATTTTCCATTTTTCAGACTATACTTTTCAGTATCAGAAAAATAATGCCATAGCTGCGTTGCATCCATAGTATTTACATACGCCATCGACTTGTCTATGCTCTGTCTCGTCTTACTTTTCATATATGTTTTAATAAAATCTTCCGTATCCTTATCAGGAAATGTCTGTGCAACATAGTCAAACAGCTTTCCCTGATTTTCAACTACATCATTTAGATATACTTCTGAATAAGCTCTCATTAATTCTACCTCTTATAACAATGTACTGAATACATTAGTAACCTTATTTCTATCAGAATCAACTAAATCTCTCATATTTTTTCTTGCTTCAATATCCCTATGATTATATTTATTATTAAACTCCTCATAGTCAACACGAATAATAGCTTCTTTAATTTCATGTAATTTTGAATAAGCCAGCTCTGTTTTAATACAATATTGAATACCCAGACCACCAAGTGATAACAGCTCTTCAAGTATCTCAATATCTATATTGTCCCTGACAAATTCCTTAGCAATATAAAAATATGATGCATCTGCACGCCAGCCTTTTATAACATCATATGAAGCTGTATCAATTCCATATTTTTCAATAAACTTCGCAGCCAAAACTCTATATCTTTTTGAATCTGCCGCATCTCTGTGTTTCATAAGCTCCGCAAGCCATGACAATACATCTTTTTCCTTAAAATCAAGTATTTCCAGTCCATCAGTATCCAATTCATACTTATGCACCCATCCATTTTTATCATTTGGTCTGCATACAGCCCATTCTTTTGCCAAATCAATATTTTCTGTCAGATAAAATCCACGTCCATAATCATGTTTATCGTCTCCACCTCCAAAAAATGGTGTTACGATCTCATCAGGAGTTCCATGATATAAAATAATTTTCCCCATTTTACACATCCCCTCCTAAATAAACATATTTTGAAGCATAAATTTCTTTAGTTTTTTAAGTTCATCACACTTATTTTGGTGAAGAGTGATGAGGTGGTCGAGGGTTGTAATTATCTCTCCAACTTTCTTCTGTTCCTCAAAACTTGGCACTCTGACCCTCATCTTTTGTAAATCAAGAAATGAGAGTACCTTCTGTCCAGTTCCTGTACATGTATATGCTATTTCATGTACAACTTCTTCGCTGTTATTCAACACCAATGAAAGAAAGAATACATCGCTATTATTTCCACTGAAAACAGGATAAAATTTGCTAATAATCCCTTTATCACAGCATTTATTAATATTAAATGTGAAGTCTACCCCATCACTTCTATTTCGATATGTGCAATAGTTTCTTGGCAGTATGTTATATCCTGCAATATCATGTTGTTGCTTTCTTCCAAAATGCTCTTCTTGCAGTATTACGCCCTCTGTTTTTGATGAAGTAAGAATCGGCAAAGTGCAATCCGAATCAACAGTTTCCTTATATTCAGTTATGATCTCCCCCAACTTACGCCGTTCCCAATCGTTAGTAAATCCAGCAAATCTGATTTCAGGATTTTTTTGATTTTTTTTC
>URAI01000049.1 GCA_900545725.1 uncultured Eubacterium sp. | reverse complement strand
AAAGGAAGTTCTATATAAGTTATGATAATAAGACTTTTTATCAGATAGCAGCAAGGGATAATATATATTATCTGTGTGACGAGGGGCTTAAAAAGGGTAAGAGATTTACAGGTGCCATGATTGGTATGTATGCATATGCAGGTGACTGGGCAGAGAAATATACAGATGAATATGGTAATCATGGAACTGATATATTATATGCTGCATTTGATTATTTCAGATATAAGCCGTCATAAATAACAATAATTTTTTTTAGGATAGTGTGAAAAATAATGCTGATGCGGCTATTTTTTTCAGATATGAAGTTATAAAGATAAAGAAAGGAAAAAAGAAGAATGACAAAGAGAAATATTATTCTTGAAGGCAGAATTAAAAGCTGGCTTGATACTGTAACAGATACAGAATTTTTAAAGCTGGATAATGAAAAGAAGGCATTGCTTTTACAGGCAGTTGAAGTGCTTTATAGAGGAACAAAGGATGAGGATTATCTTGCATTTGTTATGCATAAGGCAGATATATTAACTGATGATAATGGTAAGGTTAATTGTAAGAATGGACAGGATATGGCTAATTATGCATTAGGTAATGCATTAGTATTTGTAAAGAATATGGTTGATGCCGATATCAGTAATAAGGCAGCTAAGGCATGTGGTGCTGATTCTAAGGACATAGCTGATACTTATAATAAATATACAGATTCGTTAAAGGATGTGTCAGAGCAGCTGGATGTACAGAAGAAGAATGAGCTTGGAATATTTGCTGACAGTGATAATGCGGTACAGATTTTATCAGATACATATAAGAGCCAGGTATTCTATATGAATTATGAGACAATTCTTGGCGGTAAGGAAAGATATAATGATATAATTGCACAGTTTAATAATCTGCAGGCAGATACATATAAGAAGGTATCTGATAAGCTTACGGGAAGTCTTAATGAAGCCGGATTATATAATACACAGGAATATGCGGCAATTGTAAATTATATATGTGCGCTTATTGATACAATGGAGGTTATGGCACAGCCTCTCTATGAGATATATGATGCTCTTAAGAGATATTTTAAGGTGGGGGTTAAGGATATACTTGCATTACAAAAGACAAGAGTTCAGGAAAAGCATATTTGTTCAGAGGGAACATGTATATTTACAAAGGAAGCAGTAAGTGCAGCAGAATTATATGAAGTATATGCCATATTAAAGGGCTGCCGTATGAAGGCACTCCATACAGAAAAGTATGAAAATGCACAGCTTGAAACTCTTAATGCAACAATATCTAAGGCTTGCAACAGCTTTGATTCACTTGATAATGATTATATTACAGCACTTGTAATGGCATATGGTGAAAGCTTAAGAAACAGAGAATATCAGGACTATGGCAGAGATAACGGAGGCGTGTTATGGAATTAAAATTAGTTACAAATACAAGTAGAAATGCAGTAGTTGAGCTTACTGATTCAGGCAGATATTATACAGAAAAAAGTTATGAGATATATGTAAACGGACAGAAGTTCATGGATAGTGATAAGGTTATAACATCACTTTATGGACTTATACCTGATACGGAATATGAAGTAAGTGCAGTATATGATGGCAATAATATTGCACCTGTTACGTTTAAGACGGATTATGAATTTGTAACATTAAATGTAAAAGAATTCGGTGCATTTGGTGATGGTGTGCATGATGATACCAATGCTATCCAGTGTGCTATTATGGCATGCCCTAAGGATTCTAGAGTATTAGTGCCTGAGGGTGTATATAAGATATCAAGTATATTCCTAAAGAGTGACTTAACATTAGAGCTTGCAAAGGGAGCTGTTCTTTCAGCATTTACAGAAAGAGAGAAGTTCCCTGTTCTTCCCGGCATTATAGAATCTTATGATGAAGAAAAGGAATATAATCTCGGTTCATGGGAGGGCAATCCGATAGATACTTTTTCAGCAATCATATGCGGCATCAATGTTAAAAATGTAACAATCACAGGAGAAGGAATTGTCGATGGTAATACATCATTTGATAACTGGTGGAAGAATTGTAAAGAAAGAGTTATTGCATGGCGTCCACGACTTTTCTTTATCAATCACTGTGAAAATGTTACAATGCATGGAATAACAGTGCAAAATTCTCCATCATGGACATTACATCCATATTTTAGTAACCATCTTAAGTTCATTGATGTTAAGATTAAAAATCCTGCCAATTCACATAATACGGATGGTCTTGACCCTGAAAGCTGTCAGGATGTATTAGTACTTGGTACATATATTTCCGTAGGTGATGACTGTATAGCAATTAAGTCAGGCAAGATATACATGGCAGGAAAATATCAGATTCCAACATCAGATATGACTGTAAGACAGTGCTGTATGAGAGACGGACATGGTGCTGTAACAGTCGGAAGTGAGATTGCAGCAGGCGTTAAGAATGTACATATCACAGACTGTCTGTTTATGAATACAGACAGAGGTTTACGTGTTAAGACAAGACGAGGCAGAGGTAAGTTATCAGTGCTTGATGATATTTCCTTTGAAAATATTGATATGGATAATGTAATGACACCATTTGTTGTAAACAGCTTCTATTTCTGTGATCCTGATGGTAAGACAGAATATGTAGGAACTAAAAAGGCACTTCCTGTAGATGACAGGACACCATCTATTGACAGGTTGACATTTAGGAACATCAATGCAACTAATTGTCATGTTGCAGGTGCTTATATATGCGGTCTTCCGGAGAAAAAGATAGAAAGACTTACATTTGAAAATATTAATTTTGAATATGCAAAGGATGCAAAATCAGGTGTAGCAGCAATGATGCTTGGCTGTGATGAAGCTTCAAGACAGGGACTTGTTGTAAGCAATGTTAAGGAACTTATACTTAAGAATGTCAATGTGAACGGCTGTGAAGGAGAAGCGGTTGTAGCTGATAATGTTGATAATATCGTAAGAGAGTAAAGCATGTATATGTTAATAAAATGATAAGGTTTTAATAGCATATGTATTGTATAAATGTTTATTAAATTTACGATAGTATTATAAAATAGAAATAGCGGGGAAGTTCATAATCTGATACCCCGCTATTTTTACATAATTAGTATAAGGAGGTGTTAATACATATGATGAATTTACATGCACCAAAGGGAATAGATGTAGAGAGCTGGTTTATAGAATGTTATAAAAAATACAAGGGACATCCGTTAAGAATACTGGTAGGCCTGTATAAAGGAAATTATAATAAATTCTTTCTTGCGATAATATTTTTCTTTATAAAACACAGTCCTGTGTGGGTATTACCTATTATTACAGCTAATATTATTAATAATATAACATCGGGAGCGTCGGAAACATATTCTAATATACTTATTGAATCGTTAATAATGGTAATACTTATAGGAATAAATATACCTACCAACTATATGTATACAAGGTATAAATCACTTGCTACAAGATATGCAGAAACAGGACTTAGAAAGGCGCTTGTAAGAAAGCTCCAGCAGTTATCTATTTCATATCATAAAGAGACACAGTCGGGCAGGCTTCAATCTAAGATTATGAGAGATGTAGAGGCAGTGGAAACACTTTCAACACAGATGTTTCTTAGTATATTAAATATTGTATTGAACATAGGAATTGCACTTGCAGTAACGATATCTAAGAGTATTATGGTATTTATATTTTTCCTTCTGACAACACCTATTGCGGCACTTACGATGGTATTTTTCAGAAATGTAATGCGTAAGCGTAATAATGAATTCAGACGTGAGATGGAGGAGACATCGGCGAAAGTAATGGAGATGGTCGAACTTATTCCTGTAACAAGGGCACATGCACTTGAAGAAGAAGAAGTCCATAAGATGAGCGGACAGCTCTTTGCAGTTGCAGAAAAAGGATACAAGCTTGATGTAATACAGTCATTGTTTGGTTCAGTAGGCTGGGCAATATTTCAGGTATTTCAGGTTGTCTGTCTGGCATTTACCGGTGTATTGGCATTAAAATCAGTAATACAGCCTGGTGATATAACACTTTATCAGAGCTATTTTGCTACAATAGTTGCACAGGTATCTTCACTTATGTCACTTATACCGACAATAGCTAAAGGTGTTGAATCAGTTAATTCAATAGGTGAGGTACTTCTTGAAGAGGATATTGAAAAGAACGAGGGAAAAGAAGTATTAGATGACGTTAAAGGTGAATTTGAATTTAATGATGTATATCTTAAATATAGTGAAGATGGAAGAAATGTATTAAATGGTCTTAATCTTAAGGTTAAACAGGGTGAGACAATAGCACTTGTAGGTGAATCAGGTGCCGGTAAATCTACTATTCTTAATCTTGTAATAGGCTTTAATTTTGCCAATTCAGGTCAGGTTCTGCTTGATGGCAAAGACTTAAGTAAGATTGATTTAAGGTCATATAGAAAGCATCTTGCAGTAGTTCCACAGACATCAATATTATTTTCAGGTACAATAAGAGATAATATAACTTATGGAATAGATAATGTAGATGATAAGATGCTTGATGAGGTTGTAAGGGCTGCCAACCTTACAGACTTAATAGACTCACTTCCTGAAGGACTGGATACTATGGTAGGTGAACATGGTGGTAAGTTATCAGGTGGACAAAGGCAGAGAATATCCATAGCCAGAGCACTTATAAGAAATCCTGAGGTAATAGTGCTTGATGAAGCTACCTCAGCGCTTGACAGCATATCAGAAAAGCTAATACAGGATTCACTTAATAATCTTACTGCAGGAAGAACGACATTTATAGTGGCACACAGATTATCTACAATTAAGGATGCTGATAAGATAGCTGTTATAGCAGATGGAAAATGTGTTGAATATGGTACATTTGATGAGCTTATGGCATTAAAAGGAGAATTTTACCAGATGAAGGTTATACAGTCATAATATGTTGAAATGTGGTGTGAAGCTGTATGAAGCTTAGGTATCACTTTAAGTCAGCGAATTTTAAATAAAAAATGTGGCTGTCACATTAATAAATTTTATGCAGGATATAGATAAATTCATAGCAGTTAATCTATATTGCATATAAACGTTTATCAATGCGGCAGCCACGTTTTTTATTTTTTATAAAAAATCATGTAAAAGACTGGTAATTTAAAATAATTATTCAGCATCTTCCTGTGCAGAAGAATTATTAGAACCAAACCATAATCTTAATGTTGCGATAACCTTTTCCTTTTCAGCAGATGTTAATCTGTTAAGGATAGAATAAATCTCATTATCAAGTGCCTGATTCTGATAATCTTTATCAATGCTTCCTGCAAGGTAGTCAAGAGAAACTCCCGTAAGTTCAGCATAATATGATAACATTCTAAGAGTCATAAGGTTACGGCCATTTTCAACATTACTGATATATCCAGGTGTAACATCGAGAGCTTTAGCAACATCTTCCTGTGTAAGTCCGTGTGAAATTCTTAACTTTTTAACTTTTGCGCCTAAATCGCTGTCCATCATAAATATTACCTCCATTAATGCGCAGTTTTTGCGCTATTTTTATTTATTATTTTTTGTTAGCTCTGTATCTTGCTGTTGAATCAAGAATCTTCTTACGGATTCTTAAATGCTCAGGTGTAACTTCAAGAAGTTCATCTGTATCAATATAATCAAGAGCCTGTTCAAGACTAAGAATCTTAGGTGGAACAAGTCTTAATGCTTCATCGGCACCAGAAGAACGTGTATTAGTAAGATGTTTACCCTTACATACATTAACTTCAATATCCTCTGTACGAGGGTTTTCACCGATAATCATACCGGCGTACACTTCTTCACCAGGACCTACAAAAAGAGTACCACGATCCTGTGCATTGAAAAGACCATATGTTAAAGTTGTACCACTTTCGTAGGCAATAAGTGAACCTGTCTTTCTGTAAGAAATATCACCTTTGTATTCTTCATAGCCTTCAAATGAAGTATTGATAATACCATTACCCTTAGTATCTGTCATAAATTCGCCTCTATAGCCGATAAGTCCACGTGATGGAATAGAGAACTGTAATCTTGTATATCCGCCATTAATAGGAGTCATACCAAGGAGTTCGCCCTTTCTCTGGCTTAACTTCTGGATAACTGCACCTGTGCAGTCATCAGGAACATCAATATAAGCAAGTTCGATTGGTTCAAGCTTCTTACCACGTTCATCTGTGTGGAATAAAACTTCTGCCTTACTTACAGCAAATTCATAGCCTTCACGTCTCATGTTTTCAATAAGAACTGAAAGGTGAAGTTCACCACGTCCTGATACCTTGAAAGAATTTTCTGAACCTGGATTTTCTTCAACTCTTAAGCTGACATCAGTATTAAGTTCCTTGAAAAGTCTGTCACGGATATGTCTTGAAGTAACAAACTTACCTTCCTTACCAGCGAGAGGACTGTCATTAACCATAAAATCCATAGAAAGAGTAGGCTCAGAAATCTTCTGGAATGGTATTGCAACAGGGTTTTCTACTGAACAGAGAGTATCACCGATATGGATATCAGCAATACCTGAAACAGCGACGATTTCACCAACGGATGCTTCGCTGGTCTCAATCTTTTTAAGACCGTCAAATGTATAAAGCTTAGTAACTCTTACCCTCTTTTTAACACTTGGGTCGTGGTGGTTGACAATCATAACTTCCTGATTAACTTTAATCTTACCATTATCAATTTTACCAACACCGATTCTACCTACAAATTCGTTATAATCAATAGTAGAAATAAGCATCTGTGTATCAGCATCAGGATCTCCTTCTGGTGCAGGTATATTATTAACGATACATTCAAATAAAGGCTGCATATCCTTAGGTTCATCATTTAAGTCTGCCATGGCATATCCTGATTTAGCGGATGCAAATATAAATGGACAGTCAAGCTGTTCTTCGCTGGCATCAAGGTCAATAAATAATTCTAATATTTCATCAATAACTTCATCAGGTCTTGCCTCAGGTCTGTCAATCTTATTAATACATACGATTACAGAAAGGTCAAGGTCAAGAGCCTTCTGAAGAACGAATTTTGTCTGAGGCATAACACCCTCAAAAGCGTCTACAACAAGTACAACACCATTTACCATCTTAAGAACTCGTTCAACCTCACCACCAAAGTCAGCATGACCAGGAGTGTCAATGATATTAATCTTAGTATTCTTATATGTGATAGCTGTATTTTTAGAAAGAATTGTAATACCTCTTTCTCTTTCAATGTCATTAGAGTCCATTACTCTTTCAGCAACTTCCTGATTCTCACGAAAAGTACCACTCTGTTTAAGAAGCTCATCAACCAATGTTGTCTTACCGTGGTCAACGTGAGCAATAATAGCGATATTTCTTATATCTTCGCGTTTGATTTTCATAAAAATTATCCTTTCAATATGTTAAGTAAATATTATTGATATGATTAGCAACTTTTATATTCTATCACAATATTTTTAAAATACAATAGTAAACATATAAAAAATATTGTATTTCAATGAAAACAATTATATTTTGTAAAAAAATGTGGTGTATTTTATTTTTTCACACTACTTTGCATTGTATTTCTATAAATTTAATAAGAATGTATAAAGTATAAAATAAAAAATTAATATTTTGAACATAAAAAAAACAAATTTTTTTTGTAATATATTTGCAAAACGGTACATATACATATTAAGAACACAAAATAAAGCACATCGTCGCAGAGGCGGCAAAGAAGGGAGAAATACAAAGATGCTTGATAAGGTAATTGAAAACAACAGAGTTAGTATTATTGGGGAGGTAGTATCTGACTTTAAGTTTAGTCATGAGGTATTTGGTGAGGGGTTTTATCTCGTGAGTGTATCGGTCAACAGATTAAGCGATATGGTTGATATTATTCCACTTATGATTTCAGAAAGACTCATTGATGTTACAAAGGATTATAAGGGAATGAAATTAGAGGTTTCCGGTCAGTTCAGATCATATAACCGTCATGAAGGAGTAAAGAATAAGTTAATTCTTTCAATATTTGTAAGAGAATTACAATTTATTGACGATGATGATATGCCGGAGGAACAGGCAAAATCTAATCAGATTTTCTTAGATGGTTATGTATGTAAGCCGCCTATATATAGAAAAACTCCTTTAGGTCGGGAGATAGCAGATGTTCTTATTGCTGTCAACCGTCCTTATGGAAAGTCAGATTACATACCATGTATTGCATGGGGCAGAAATGCAAGATATGCCGCATCAATAGAGGTAGGCGGACATCTTCAGATATGGGGAAGAGTGCAAAGCAGGGAATATACAAAGAAGTTAAGTGATGAGGAAGTCGAAAAGAGAGTTGCTTATGAAGTATCGGTAAGCAAGATAGATGTTGTCGATGATGAAGAATAAGATCTAGTTAAAATTTTGCGTAAATAAAAATTACAATATAAAATTTAAGAGGCATTAAGTTATCTGATCAGAAGAGAGTCTTAAGTCCGGTGTCATACAATTAAGTTGATATTGGACTTAAGGCTCTTTTATTTAATGGCAGATATATGTTAAGCAATATGAAATTAATAGTGATAGAACAGTATCCGGTAAGGTAGAGCATAGATTTGATGGAAATATATAAACGAAAGTTGACACATAATTATGTAAGTGCTATAGTCATATATGAAGTTCATTTAATTTAAAATATTTAATATACATTGTGTAACTGTGTATAAGAATTTCATAGAATAAAAGTAGAGGTTGCATTGTTAAATAGTAATATACAGGATGTGCCGGGACACATAAGAATGTATAAGAAAGGTAATGATGCCGAAGCAGTATATATCCGGACATATACTGCTGGGCGTAAGTTCAACAGGCTTACGACTGTCATCACACGATGGAGGGCTACTTAAAGAAATCACAGACTTCTTTATGCTGGCTCATAGGCCAGCATTTTTTACGCGAACAATGAAGCCATGCAGCCATAGACAACTATGACTACATGTGCTTGCACAAATGTAGTCATAGTTGTCTATGGCTATAGGGCGAAGCCCGCGACCGAAAGAGCGAAGCTCTTGAGGTGCATGGCGTATAAAAAGAAAGAGTAGAACGCAAAAGACTACATGTGCTTGCACAAATCTAGTCATATGTGTCTGGCTGTATTAATAGAAATGGAGGATTATTATGTCAGTATTTACCGGTGCAGGTGTAGCGATTATTACACCAATGAAAGAGAATGGAGATGTTAATTATGATAAATTAGGAGAGATACTTGATTATCAGATTAATAATTCAACAGATGCCATAGTTATATGTGGTACAACAGGAGAGGCATCAACACTTACTCATGAGGAGCATATTGAAACAATAAGATTTACAGCAGATTATGTTAAAAAGAGAGTTCCGGTTATAGCAGGAACAGGTTCTAATTGTACAGAAACAGCTAAATATCTTTCAAAGGAAGCACAGAAGGCAGGAGTAGATGCATGTCTTGTTGTTACTCCATATTATAATAAGACAACACAGAAAGGACTTATTAAACATTATACAGAGGTTGCAGCTTCTGTAGACCTTCCAATTATTATGTATAATGTACCGGGAAGAACAGGATGTAATATTTTGCCACAGACAGCAGCAACACTTGCAAAGGACGTTGAGAATATCGTGGCAATCAAGGCAGCTACAGGTAATATGGCACAGGAGACACAGACAATGGCGTTAGCAGAAGGAAGACTTGACATGTATTCAGGTGAAGATGGACTTATAGTTCCGCTTATGTCAATAGGAGCTAAAGGGGTAATCTCAGTTTTATCAAATGTAGCGCCTAAGCAGACACATGATATCTGTGCTAAGTTTATGGAAGGTAAGATTGAAGAGGCAAGACAGCTGCAGTTTGATGCATTAGAGCTTGTAAATGCACTTTTCTGCGAAGTTAATCCTATTCCTGTAAAACATGCATTAAATCTTATGGGAATGGAAGTCGGACCACTTAGAATGCCATTATGTGAAATGGAAGAAGCTAATCTTGAAAGACTTAAGAATGCAATGATTAATTACGGAATTTTAAAGTAATTATTCTGTCACCACAGGATATTTGTTAGGAATAAATATTGGCTTACTTATAAGCTAGCAGACAAGTAATATACCAAATAATTTAGAAAGGAAGATTTTTACAGATGAAGTATATTTCATCTGATAAGGTCGAATGATAAAATGACAAGAGTGATAATGCATGGCTGTAATGGTCATATGGGTCAGGTAATTACTAACCTTTTAAAGAAAGATACACAGGCACAGATAGTTGCAGGAATAGATCCGTTTGATGAGGGTAAAAATGATTATCCGGTATTTCCTTCAATAGATAAATGCGATGTAGATGCAGATGTTATTATTGATTTTGCATCGGCAAAGGCAATAGATGGTCTGGTAGATTATTGTGTGGCAAAAAATATTCCGGCTGTAATATGCACAACCGGACTTAGTGAAGAACAGATTGAAAAGATTAACAATGCGTCTGATAAGACAGCATTTTTAAGATCTGCCAATATGTCACTTGGAATTAATACATTATTTAAGTTATTACAGGATGCGGCAAAGGTATTTGCACCGGCAGGTTTTGATATTGAACTGGTTGAAAAGCATCATAACCAGAAACTTGATGCACCGAGTGGAACGGCACTTGCACTTGCAGATTCAATCAAGGAAGTTGTAGGAGAGGATTATTACTACAAATATGACAGAACTAAGGAACGTGCTAAAAGAGATGCCAGGGAGATTGGTATAAGTGCGGTAAGAGGCGGAACAATAGTCGGTGAGCATGAAGTGATATTTGCAGGAGAAGATGAAGTTATAGAATTTAAGCATACTGCTTATTCTAAAGCTGTATTTGCAAAGGGTGCAATAGAAGCTTCTAAGTTTCTTGCTGATAAAAGGACAGGAATGTATGATATGACAGATGTAATTGCTGCGAAATAGTCATATATCGTATTATTATAATGGGTTGTCGTACTGATGAAAAATACAAAATACAGAATCATATGTTAATTAATGGCTGTATTTGTATATAATTTCTTAGTGCGGCAATCCATTTTTTATATATAAGTAAGTTGTTATATGATTTATTAATAAGGCTTCACTGACTATATCACAGCTAAAGGCTGCGTTATATTAAATAATAATTTACAGAGTCTTCTATCTGAAAGCCACATTTTCTGTAAAGGTGTATAGCAGGTGCATTGGTGCTTCTTACATTTAAGATAAGAGATTTTGTGTGTTTATCAGACAGTTCATCATCTGCAAAATATTCATATATAAGATTTTCTAACATTCTATATGCTATTTTTTGATTTCTATAGCCAGGTTCAGTAAATACTCCATAAATATTAGTAAAAGACGGTTCATAGTCTAAGCTGCATACACATACAGGTTCATCACTGTCTTTTATATATGCAAAATAATTGTTACAGTCATCGGAAAAATAGAATTCCAAAGGCGCAGATGTATTATCATTTTTATTACGTGTGTTATTAAAGTCAGCAATATTATCAGTGTTTCTAATATTATTAAAACTTCCGGTGTTGTCAAAGCCGGCATTAGTAATGCATTTGGTATTATTAGTATCACTATGAACAATATAGGAATCATAAGTCATACTCATAAGATATTCTGAAAAATATATATCGGATTGTTCAGACATAAAATCCGGAAGCTGACCATAAAATGCATAATAAGGAAAGACTGTTTTGGCATAGGTTATCAGTTTTTTTAATATACCTTTACATCTGTATTGTGGATGTACAAGTGCAGTAATTTCACAGAATAATGTTTTTGTGGATAAAGTATTATTGGATGTACTGCCGGTAAAAATATCAGCAGGGTTTTCAGCGGCACTGGTTGTATCGTCAGGAATATAAGATAAAAAGCCTGCAAGTGTACCTTTAGTATAATATAAAAAATGCTTATAGCCGCAATTATAATAGGGTTCATAACCATTACAGTGATTAATAAGCTGCGCTAATTGTTTAAGTTGTACAGGCGATAATTCGTCTGCTATAAGTATTTCAGATTCCATATAATTCTCCATTCTACAGACCTTAATAAACATTTACAATATTATGTAAATAACTTTAATGCTTTTGAAAATGCTTTTAAAGCTGCTTTTAAAATAAGAAATTTTTATAAAATGATTGTAACAAAACAAAAGATAAGGTACAATGATAATAATGCTTTTTATGACTGAATATATTATTAGTATAATATATAAAAAATGAAAAAATAATAATATTTCAGCAAATGAGAAAGGTGTGGGATAAAGATTTATGAGTAAAATAGCAATATTAACAGATAGTAATAGTGGAATAACACAAGATTATGCAAAAAAAATTGGCGTTTATGTTTTGCCGATGCCTTTTTTTATTGATGGTGAACAGTATTTTGAGGATATCAGCTTATCGCAGGAAGAATTTTATAAGAAGCTCAAAGATGATGCTGATATATCAACATCACAGCCGTCTGTAGGCGAGATGCAGGAAAAATGGGATGAGCTTTTAAAGGAATATGATGAGATTGTATTTATTCCAATGTCAAGCGGACTTAGTGGAACATGTCAGACTGCTATGATGCTTGCAGATGATTATGATGGAAAGGTTCAGGTTGTGGATAACCAGAGAATCTCTGTTACAATGAAACAGTCAGTATTTGATGCATATAAGCTTGCCTGTAAGGGGTACACAGCAGCAGAGATTAAGAAGATACTCGAAAGAGATAAGATGGAATCAAGTATATATATAACACTTGAAACGCTCAAGTATCTAAGAAAGGGTGGAAGAATCACTGCAGCGGCAGCAGCAATCGGTACAGTTCTTAATATTAAGCCTGTTTTACAGATACAAGGTGAAAAGCTTGATGCATTTGCTAAGTCAAGAGGTAAGTCATCAGCTAAAAAGATTATGATTAAGGCAATGAAGTCGGATATGGAAACAAGATTTAAGGAAGCCTTTGAACAGGGAAAGATTCATATGGAGGCTGCATATACAGGTAATCCAGAAGAGGCGGAAGAGTGGGCAGAAGTAATTAAATCAGAATTTCCACAGCTTGATTTTAATATGGATCCGCTTTCATTAAGTGTAGCATGTCATATAGGATATGGTTCACTTGCCATTGCATGTTCAAAGTATATTCCTGAATGTGAAGATTAAAGGCAGTATAAAAAAGTGGGAAGTTCCTCATATGGGAATAATCCCACTTTTTCCAGTCTGTATGCATTATAATAGTGTGAAAAATAAAATATGGGAAATGGAGACCGGTTATGAAAAAAACACCTTTAAGAAGCGAGATTGCAAATGAGGATAAATGGAAGATAGAAGATTTGTACAGAACAGATGAAAGCTGGGAGTCGGATTATAATAAGTGCCTTGAAATTGCGGAAACGGATTGTGAATATAAAGGAAGATTAAGCGAATCCGCTGATAATTTTTATAATGCACTTAAGGAATCGGATGATGTGGATTATCTCATTGAGAGAGTGTATGTATATGCATTTATGAAATATTATGAAGATACGGCTAATCCGAAGTATCAGGAGCTGTCAGGAAAGGCGCAGATGGCAGCAGTAAAGCTGTCAGAGAAGTATTCGTTTATGATGCCTGAAATACTTTCCATGGACGAAAAGGTTATTGAAGATTTCCTTAAAGATGAAAGAATAGCAATGTATAGAAATGCCATTTCTGATATCCTTGTAAAAAAGGAACATTCTTTGTCAGAAAAAGAGGAAAGACTTCTTGCTATGGCAGGTCAGATGTCTTCATCACCTAATGAGATATTTTCAAAGTTTAATAATGCCGATGCCCGGTTTGGTTTTATTAAGGATGAAGATGGTAATATGGTCGAGCTTACTAATGGAAAATACAGTGTATTTATGGAAAGCAATGACAGACGTGTAAGAATGGATGCATTTAAAGCATTGTATAAAGAGTATGGTGATTATATTAATACGCTTTCAGCTGTATATTATGCGAATGTAAGGCAGGCTGTATTTTTTGCACAGGCAAGGAAGTATTCATCAACGCTTGAGATGTATCTTAGCGGTTCATTTATTCCTGTATCAGTATATAAGAATCTTATAGCCACAGTTAATAAGAATCTTGATAAAATGCACAGATATGTGAGCTTAAGAAAGAGAGAGCTTGGGGTTGACGAACTTCATTTTTATGATATATATGCACCTATGGTTAGTGATTACAAACTTAAGGTTACATATGATGAGGCTAAAAAAATAGCAATAAAAGCGCTTGCACCACTTGGTAAGGAATATACAGATAAAATGCAGGAGGGCTTTGATACCGGCTGGGTAGATGTAAGAGAAAATGCAGGCAAAAGAAATGGAGCATTTTCATGGGGAGCATACGGAACACATCCATATGTATTTTTAAATTATTCTGATACATTAAATGATGTATTTACGCTTGTGCATGAGATGGGACATGCAATGCATACATTTTATTCTAATTCAAACCAGCCATATGTTTATGCCGGATATAAGATATTTGTGGCAGAAGTTGCATCGACATGTAATGAGGCAATCCTTATAAGATATCTTTTAGATAACTGCAAGGATAAGCAGGAGAAAAAATATCTTATTAATCACTATCTTGAACAGTTTAAGGGTACTTTATTCAGACAGACTATGTTTGCTGAATTTGAAATGATTACACATGATATGGCAGAAAAGGGAGAAGTTCTTGGTGCTGAGAATATGTGTAATATATATAAAGAACTCAATAAGAAATATTTTGGCGAAGATATGTTTATAGATGATGAGATATCAATTGAATGGGCAAGGATACCACATTTTTATACACCATTTTATGTATATCAGTATGCGACTGGTTTTTCGGCAGCAGTTGCGATAGCTTCGGGAATTATTGCCGGTGATAAAAATGTACTTGATGGTTATAAAAAGTTCTTATCAGGCGGATGTAAGCTTCATCCTATTGAATTACTTAAGTTATGTGGAATAGACATATCAAAGCCGGAGGTTATACAGGAAACTCTTGATGTATTTGGAGAATTGATTGATGAATATGAAAGATAAATATACTATTAGAATAGCAACACCTGATGATGCAAGACATTTACTTAACATATACGAATATTATGTTAAAAATACATCAATTTCGTTTGAATATGAAGTACCGACACTTGAAGAGTTCAGAAGCAGAATAGTTAATACACTCAAAAAATATCCATATATTGTAGCTGATTGTGATGGAGCTATTGAGGGATATGCATATGCCGGGGCATTTAAAGGAAGAAAGGCGTATGACTGGGCAGTTGAGACATCAATATATGTAAGACATGGATTTACAAAGTCAGGAATAGGAAAGCTGTTATATGAAGAGCTGGAAAAGGCATTATCATATCAGAATATTACCAATGTCAATGCCTGTATTGCTGTACCGCATGATAGGGATGATGAGAAGTACTGTACTAACAACAGCATGGATTTTCATGAGCATATGGGGTACAGGTTTGTGGGAAGATTTACACAGTGTGGGTATAAGTTTGACAGATGGTTCGATATGGTGTGGATGGAAAAGCTTATTGGTGAACATGTAAGTGGACAGCCGCAAGTGAAGACATTTGGCGAGATAAAAGATTTGCTGAAATGATTGTAGAAGAATTTCATGTATGTCTGTTTACAATATAAATTCTATTCTGATATGGTGGCTGTCCGGATGTGTAACTGTTTATATGATACCGTCCGGACAGTCCTGTTTATATATGAGGGCAGATAAAAATATATGCAGAGAGATAAAAAGTGTGAAATAAGAAAATGTGAAATAAAAACAAAAAAGTTATTGACAAAACTACTTATGTCGTGTATAGTATCTATTGTGCTCGGCACTGAACGAACAACAAACAATTAAATATGCGCGAGTGGCTCAGTTGGTAGAGCTCCTCCTTGCCAAGGAGGAAGTCGCGGGTTCGAGTCCCGTCTCGCGCTCTGATAATACAAAAAGAGGTATCCATTGGATACCTCTTTTTGTATTGCAAACTTACCGGGAATAGAATGTTTAAGGTCTATGCTGCCTCTGAGGCAGGCGCAAAGCTGACATCCACCGGATGTCTTGATTGTGTGTATATTGGCTTTATGATATAATATTTAAAATGATTGATTTTCTTAGTTATGGAGGAGGATTTATTTATGGAATATGTTATAGAGAACGATAATCTTATAGTTGTGATTAATTCAAAGGGCTGTGAGATTACTGATATAACCAATAAAAAGAATAATAAGAAATGCCTTTGGAATGGTAATCCTAATGCATGGAAACGTCATTCTCCGGTTTTATTTCCATTGATTGGAAAGTATAAGGATAACTATAGCATTTATGAGGGTAAAGAATACCATATGGGACAGCATGGTTTTGCAAGAGATATGGAATTTGAGCCGGTAAGGCAGGCTCAGGATGAGATGGTTATGCGTCTTGTACAAAATGAAGATACATTAGAAAAGTATCCTTTTAAATTTGAACTGGAATGTGGATATAAGCTTTCAGATAATTCAATTGTAGTATCGTGGAAGGTTACTAATACCAATGATAAGACTATGTATTTTAGTATTGGTGGACATCCTGCGTTTATTGTTCCACAAAGTGAACTTAATATGGAGCTTAATAATACAAAAAATGCCACCGGCTGTAAGTTACTGTTTAAAAAGAATGGACATACAGTTGATAATATAAGTTATTTTCTACTTGATACAAATGGACTTGTTATGCCTGAAAAATACAGCTTTAAATTGGACGGCGGACAGGTAAAGATAACAGAGAATTTCTTTGAAAAGGATGCGTATATAATTGAAGATTCTCAGGCAGATGAAGTTTCACTTATTGATGATGCGGATAATATATTTGTAACAGTGCAATTTACGGCACCTGTATTCGGAGTATGGTCGGCAGCAGGAAAGAAAGTGCCGTTTGTATGTATAGAACCCTGGTATGGAAGAGCTGATGGCATAGAAAGTGACAACAGATTAGAGAATCGTAAGTGGAATAATATATTAGAAGCAGGACAGGTATTTGAAAAAAGTTATAGTATAACGTTCTAGTACAGTGTTCAAAAATTAACCGGATCAATAATGCTGAATTAATTGTCATTTTTCAAAGAAGAAAAAACAGGCATGGCAGGCTGTGGCAGTTTTTTTGATGCTGCAGATGAAAAATAATGAAAGCGGTTGGTCTTGTTATTGGCAGAACGATGTATTGTTATAAATGCAGAAACTCAAGAACAATTTTAATTGATATTTATGCATAAATATGGTATGTTTAAAAGAGTGTGTATGGATATTCATAATCTTCTGTTATAAAGATACTACTCTGTAAAGGGTAGTAATTAGAAGAGCAGTGAAGTATATATGCACTCTTTTGTGATATAAAATTATCACAGGGAAATGGATATATTTATGATGATAATAAAAATGATAAATTAAGAAATGAGGATTAATTATGAAAGTAACATCAGTTAAGGGAACTAATGATTATCTTCCTAACGAGGTAGAGATAAGAGATTATCTTCAGAATAAAATATTAAGCGTATATACAGAAAATGGATTTGAACATATCGTAACTCCTATACTTGAAGATATTGAAAATCTTGATAAGAGTGATGGCGGAGAAAACTTAAATCTTATATTCAAGATTATGAAAAGAGGAGATAAGCTTGATAAGGCACTTGCAAAGGGCGTTACTT
>URAI01000048.1 GCA_900545725.1 uncultured Eubacterium sp. | reverse complement strand
CCTGTGCCACCTCATGTGATGAAAGAGGTGTTCCACAACGAGGACAATAAGGAACAATCTTAAAGCCCTTATATAATAACTTCTTATCCCAGATCTGCTTTAATGCCCACCATTCTGACTCGATAAAGTTATTATCATATGTTACATAAGGATTATCCATATCAGCCCAGAAACCAACTGTAGAAGAGAAATCCTCCCACATTCCCTTATATTTCCATACACTTTCCTTACAATGCTTGATAAATGGCTCAAGACCATATTCTTCAATCTGTTCCTTGCCATCAAGCCCTAACTTCTTCTCAACTTCAAGCTCTACCGGAAGACCGTGAGTATCCCAGCCTGCCTTACGTGGAACCATATAGCCCTTCATAGTACGGTAACGTGGAATCATATCTTTGATAACTCTTGTTAATACATGACCGATATGTGGCTTACCATTGGCTGTTGGTGGTCCGTCATAGAATGTATATGTCTCACCTTCCTTACGGCTGTCAATACTCTTCTGAAAAATGTCATTGTCTTTCCAGAACTTTTCAACTTCTCTTTCTCTTTCAACAAACTTTAAGTCTGTAGGTACCTTTTCGTATACCATAGATGCTTCCTTTCCTGCCAGTGTAGCTGACACCTTTATTACTGCCATTCCAAATGTATGCAGCAGCTTTAATTTAAAATCAGGGAAAACCCTGTGCGCTGATTTCGTAAAAGAATATTTGTTACACAATTCCTATATCTTATTTATAATTCCAGATTATCACGGCAGCCGCCATAATTCCGTACTGACACGGTATACAGCCTGTTGCACACATAAAAAAATCTCCCCGCCGTAACAGGCGAAGAGACTGAATAATCACTTATCATACCATTTACGACATACCAGCATATGCGTCCCCAATAACGGTGGGATTACCGTCCTCATCTACTCACTACTCCGGATATTAAATTCTTCGATATTAAATATCTCAGGCATTATATATCTTAATATATAGCTTTCTGTTTGGATGCTTGGAAGTGATATTCAGATATCATCTACTCGCACCGGCTTCCACCATCCCGGCTCGCTTGTCTGCAGCTCTTTAATATACCATATTATTCCGCTAATCTGCTTTTGTCTGATACCTTACTGTCTTCGTCATCGCATGTAGTCTTATTTTAATAGTTTTATTGCTGTATGTCAATGTGTTTTATTGCTTTAAGCTAAAAAACCACCCTGCCGGATAAGGCTGCACCCCAGCCGGCAAAGTGGAAGTTTTGATATTTATTTAATTGGACTGCTTATCTACAGCAGCTTTCATATTAGCAAGCTTTTCATATTTTTCATCGGCAGCTGCCGTTAATGGTTTCTTAACATGGCTTGCCTTAATCCTTTGCCTGTCCATAATGAATTTATCAAGCTTAGGATTAATCTTATCCACCCTTACTCCATATAAAAAGCGGTTAGGTGCAAGCTCCTGTTTTCTTGCTAGAATTCCCTGTATATCCATTCTGAAATCATTATATGTACACATAATGTGTATCTGCTGACCGTCTATATTCTCAACTTCTTTTTCTGTTATAAATGAAAATCCATTAGTACTTACATCATGCATTAAAACATCGAGCGTACCTGTATTGGTTCCTATCTGTATAACAGCCCCTCTGTCTATAGGCAGTCTGAATGCATTACGTCTGTTATACAGCTTACCATCTTCTCCGGCAATTACACGATGATAAAAATTCTTCCCCATTCTTACATGCTGTACAACCACATTTTTCCATATAACAGGAAGATTCTTACTGTTAATACTGCTCATCTCAAGATATACATTATCTGATACAAAGCTTATTGCCTCATTATTATCATTGGTTATCTCTTCTATAAGTATTGTTTCTCCATATGGTTCAACAACCCTTGATTTAAAGTCAATCCTCTCTCCATTAGCCATTGCACTGATAGTTATTTCTGAACCCAGCTTTAATGCAAGAATATCCATATCTAATCTCCATTCTTGTGCCTTATGGCACCTTAATATTATACCGGATTCCACTTTCCGGCGGTATATATGATGTGATACCAACTCCACTATATAATTATATCAAGGGCAAAAGTCTAAATCCACACAACCTTGCTCATAGATAGTTAAACTGCCTTGTGATCCGCACCAATATGAGCATAAAAGTGGAATGATAATCCCACAATATGCAAATATTGAGTAAGATTGTGGAAGTACATAGCACATAACAACCCATAGATATCACAGTTAATTGCTTTTAATCCCATCATAATATAACATTTTTGATAAAAATATCAGACATTTTTCGACAATTCCCACTGGAATTTATTATAAAATAGTATATAAAATAAAACAATCACTAAATTGTATTTTGATAAAAATATTACCACATAGATTGATCTCTATCTAAGACAATATTGTTTTCCTCTCTATCTATAGAGGAAAGTGGCAGCTCAGACTGGAATATAAAAGCAGGCTAGAAAGGATTGTGATAATATAGAATAAATGAATTACAAAATATTCCTTATTATTAAAACACCCTTCTGCCTGCTTATATATAATTTAAAATTAATTATACGTGTACATTAGACTTATTCACATATTAAAATATATCACATAAATGCATATCCATTAATTACAGTCCATACACCATCTTCATCAGTTATATAACCTGTATAATCCCATGCTATGCAGCCATTAACCACATACCACCAGCCATATTCATTAAGTGCAAGTCCTGTATAGTTCCAGTCTAATGCTCCATTAGTTATGTACCACCAGCCGAAATCATTCCTTGCAAGTCCGGTATAATTCCAGTCTATAACTCCATTTGTCATATACCACCAGCCGTAGTCATTAAGAGCCATTCCGGTATAACTTAAGTCTAACACTCCGTTAGTCATGTACCACCAGCCGTAGTCATTAAGAGCCATTCCGGTATAGCTTAAATCTAACACTCCGTTAGTCATGTACCACCAGCCATAGTCATTAGAAGCCATTCCGGTATAACTTAAGTCTAATGCTCCATTTCTTATATACCACCAGCCGAAATCATTTGCTGCCATTCCCGTATAACTCCAGTCTATAGTTCCATTACTTACATACCACCAGCCATATTCATTTGCTGCCATTCCGGTATAGTCCCAGTCAATATGTCCATTGCTTACATACCACCAGCCATATTCATTTAAAGCAAGTCCTGTATAGCTGTCATCCGGATTATCATTATGATAATATACCCAGTCGTCGCCATCATATATAAGACCATTACGGCTTCCTAATACATTGCCATTATCATCAACTCCGTAAAATGTTACATTTCCTTTATTATCTGATGTATACCACACAACTGAACCATTAATATATATTGGTTCACAATCTGAAATTTCACCATTCATTGAATAAATCGGACTTATCTGATTGCCATCTGCATCTATATATGTATAATCTATAGTTCCGGTTGTATCATTTCCATAAGACCACATTACAAAATACTTATTATCATTAATCTTTACCATGTATGGATTAGTAGCTGCATAACCTTCCTTTATATCTGTAAGCCAGTTAATAAATGTATGTCCGTCTTTCTTAGACTTTCCAAGAATACATGCATTATAATAGTCACCATCATTTTCCTGATCTATTGAAGTGGCTACAACAAGATATGCACTGTCTGTTACTTCAAATCCACCCACATTAACGTAAGTTGTATTATTTCCGATTCCTCCTGCTATCTTAAGAATGTCTGTTGCTTTACAATGATCCTGCCATCCCATATTAGATATAAACTGTCCTGTTGTAAAATCAGTCTGGTATTCTACAAGTACAACACTTCTTGGATATGCATCTCCGTGGTCTACTGCCACTATTTTATTACCATCTGTCCTGATAAACTGGTTAAAGGAATGACTTACATAACCATATCCAACATTCATTATATCTGTAAATGAGTCCGTTATCTGCATCTTATTTACATCAACCTGAATAGTTACATTTGCCTGATGATGATAACCATCTGATGACTGATACATCGTATGACATGTTCTTATCAGAAGGTATCCGTCAGATTCTGTCATTCGCAGACTTCCTGCATCAAATGGAACATAGGTATTACAGTTATCTAATCCGACTGAACCTATTCTGTTCCATGACTTGTCATACTTTGTAATTCTGTAACATTCCACATCATCGGATTCATCAGGATTTTCCTGCCCTGTCACAATATAATATGCATCACTGCCATTGTAGAACCCTCCAAAAACAGGCAGCTCCGGATTAATCTGTCTTGAACCTGTAATATTATACTGTGAATCATAATATTCAACATATATATCACTTCCATCAGCCTGCACTCTCATCATATTGCCATTACCAATATCTGTAAGATATGACTTTGTAGTATCTGCCCATCTGTAATATGTATGTCTTGATGTTTCTGCCTGAATATCAGAGTTTCTGTTAATCTGTGCTTTTGCAATAATCGAATTATTATCCGTCAATATGCCCATAGCCGCTATAGCTGCTGTTGCACATATACCAGCCATAAGTTTTTTACAGCCATTAATAATATTATTCTTTACCATATATACTATCCCCTTCTATAATTTCATATCATATATCTGATAAAAATATATTGAATAATCAGTTGATGTTTACAGGATACCTGTGAACATTAACATAAATTTGCAATATATTTTCTACATATTTCGACAATTCCTATTGATATTTATTATAGAGTAGTACCTTAAATAAATCAATCATTAAATTGTATTTTGTGGAATGGGAGGGGGAAGGGGGATAACAAATATTATAAACTCGGATGTTTGACACCCCAAAAACCTCTCAGACCAGTAAAAACCTTATTCTTTGTAAATTTTTAATATTTCCCACTGCGTATATTCGTATATATATGATATAATAAATATAGTTTTTTAGTTTGCAGGAGGTTTTGACATATGAGAATTATGAAGAGTAAAGCAGCTGATCCAACTTATCATGTTATACAAGATATCAAACGTGATGGAAAAAGAAGTACTGAAATAATAGAAAATCTTGGACACGCTTCTGAAATTTGCCGTAAATACAACGTTTCTGATGCTGACATTTGAGCTGATGAATATATAAAGCACCTTAGAAATTCGGCCAAAGCACAGGAATATAAAATCCTTATTCCTTTTGTTACTGATTCCGTTATTGAAAAAAATAAATCTTTATCATTTAACACAGGCTACCTCTTCATTCTTCATCAGTCTTTCACAGGTGTTTTTGCTGCAAGTCTTGCCACAAGTTTTGTATTTGGTGTTTTGCATGGTACTCTCACTCAGTGTTTTATCGGCTTTTTTGCTGGTATCATGTTCTGCTTTATTTTTGAGGAAACAGGTAATATATGGATGTGTGTATTTAATGCACAGCTTATATAACTTCTTGACCATGGCAATAGCTTATCAGATTCCGTGCGGTTTTTGGACTGTAATATTGCATGCGACCTGTCTCGTTATGCTGCTGTCTGCATATTATGTCAGATATGTTTCGGACTGGTCACGTGGCGCGTTATCGTGTCCAAATTTGCGCCAGAAATGTGTTAACGATAATTGAATTGTGAGGGTTTTGTGTTAAAACGGCTTAAAAGGCAGAATATGAGATTTGTAAAAAAAATATATCCCCTATACTGCAACCGCAGTATAAGGGATATTTATTTTATGATAATGAATTTGTATTACCACTGACCTTTCATAGGCAATACTGGTCCGCATCCCGGGTAGCTAGGTGTGGTCTGTCTGATGTTTGTGAAGAAATATTCAGGATCTGTGTAATACACAATACCACCTTCAGGTACATTCTTTGTGCTCAAAATTTGGGCTATATCACTTTTATTTTCGCCGTCTTTTGTTGCACCACACGAACAATCGTAATGGTCAGTTAATCGACCAGCCTGTTCAAAGCGTGTCACTGTTACTGTGCCACCCGGTACATACTGGTCTTCGCTTGTTGTCTGACTTGCAATCCACTCGATATAGCAGTATGTTGGTACCCAGTCATGTTCGTGAGCAGCAGGCTCGGCTGGAGCAGGTGTATTATCTGCAGGTTCTTCAGCAGGTGCGCTGTCAGGAATATTAACAGGTGTGTCTGCTGGTGCAGTATCTGTTGGTTCATAAGCTGGTGTATCTGGTTCGGTCGCTAGTTTATAAGACGGCTCATTTGCCTCAGCAACTTCGTTTGCTGGTTCCGTTGCAACAATTGCATCACCAGATACTTCAGCTCCTGTGCTTCCGGCTTCTGTTGTAACCTCCTCGCTGATTTTGATTCTTTCGCTGCATCTGTTATTACATCAGCAGCCTTTTCAGTCTGCTTCTGTGTCTGTTTAACTGTATCACTTACAGTTGTTTCATCGTTTTTGGCTGTAGATTTAGCTGTTGCCTCAGTATTCTTTTCGGTCTTGTATCTGTTTAACGGTATCACTTATAGTTGTTTCATCATTCTTAGATATAGATTTACTTCCGCAACCTGCTAATGCTGCAAATGATAATGTCGCAATCATTCCTGCAGCAACAATGCTCTTCTAATACACACTATGCGCCATAACCTGGCTGTAGAATATAATCATTAAAGGATTATACTATAAATTTACCGACCTGTTCTTTAAGCTGGTTAGCAGATTCATGTGCAGCAGCCGCTTTTTGTGCTATCTCAACCGACTTCTTGCTTACCAGTGAAACTTTTTGCGCTATCTCTGTAGTTCCAGATGCTCCCTCGGTTGTCGCTGTACTTACATCATTAATTGCACTAATAACACCATTGATTGAAGCCAGCAGCTCTTCTGCTGCTGCTGAAAAGTCAGCCACAAGTTCATCGACATTTCCTGCATCCTTTGTATAATTATCCGCTGTCTGTGAAAATTCTTTAAGATTATCCATTACATCAGTACCGACAAATTCCAGAAGCTTCTTAGAATCATCGGCAAGATTATCAACAGAATCAACAACATTTCCGGTAACATTCTGGATATTAACTACAGCATCCTTAGACTGCTCTGCAAGCACTCTTATCTGTTCTGCAACTACTGCAAATCCCTTTCCTGCATCACCTGCTCTTGCTGCCTCTATTGAAGCATTTAATGCAAGAAGATTAGTCTGTTCTGTAATCTCCATAATTGATTCTGTAAGAACTCCAATCTTATCTACAACCTTAATATCCTCTAATGCCTTAGTGAGATGTTCATTAATCTGTTCGTGAATCTGTGTCGTATGCTTACTATTAGTTTCTGTGCTGTTTCTCAATCCAACAGCTCTGTTTCTAATCTCATCGACTTCCAGCGCTCCATCCTGTGAACGTGTAGCAATACTCTTTGCCGCATTTTCTATCTCCTGGGACATTGCATTAATCTGCTGTGCTGAGGCTGCTGTTTCTTCCATACCTGCCGCAAGCTCCTGCGTTGTTCCTGTCATATGGTCGATCTCACTATCAAGTGACTGTATACTATCATCAATATCTTCAACCATATTATTTATCTTAGAGGATTCATCTTTGACGTTATTAATAAGTGTTGCAACCTCTGAACGCATATTTTCCAGATGTTTTGACAACACTCCAAAATCATCTTTTCTCTTTAAAAGAGAGGCTTCAATATTATTTGAAAAATCCCCCTTTCCCATCACAACTATATACTCACCAAGCTTCTTCATAGGTCTTGTAATGCTTATTGATATAAGTATAAGTATTACAATTAATATAACATCTATAACCATTGCTACTGATATAAATATCTTTTGTATCTTACCAATAAAGCTGTTAAGCTGTGATTCTGTCTGTGCTACCTGATCATCTATATAATCAGTATAATTACCTGTTCCTATAACCCAGTTAAATGGTTCAAATGACTTGCTATATGAACGCTTTGGAGAATTCTGTGTTTCTCCCTCTTTAGGAAATACATAATCTGTATAACCGCCATCTTTCTGCTGCCCTACTCTTATTATATCTTTAACCATCTTGTATCCGTTACCATCAGTAGTTTCAAGTCGGTTAGTTCCCTCTGTCTTACTACCAAGAAGTACAACATTAGTTCCATCATACTGGTCTACCCAGAAATATCCATTATCGCCATATCTAAGCTGTCTTATCTGGTGTGCTGCAAATTTTTTTGATTCATCCAGTGTATACTTACCAGCCTCATATTCTTTATAAATATACTGGCATAATGATATTACATTCTCAACCTGTGTCTTTATCTGTTCATCATAAGATGCTCTTTTATCTGTATCCAGCTCTGTTGCAACATTCTTTTTCATCTTTTCCATACAATTATTTGAAAATGTTACGCAGGCTGTCAATGCCAATATTGAAACAACCATAACAATTATAAGCTTTGTTCTCACCTTAATATTATTCATACGCTCCTCCATTCCGCAGGCATTAATCTAATGAAACCATGTATCTGAAATATTTACAAATACATGGTTCTTAATGATTATAATGTAGTAAACACGCTGCTTGTTATTTTACACAGCCTCTAAGCTCAGCTATGTCTTTTACGCCATACTTTAACATATATTCCTTTATTCCATCAATGACCTTAATAGTAGTGCATGGGTCATTAAAATTAGCCGTTCCTACTGACACTGCTGTAGCACCTGCCATTATAAATTCAAGTGCATCATCTGCATTGGCAATGCCTCCCATACCAATTATAGGAAGCTTAATGGCATTGGCAACCTGATATACCATTCTTACTGCAACCGGCTTAATCGCTGGTCCTGAAAGACCACCCGTCTTATTAGCAACTGCAAATGTACGTCTGTTTATATCAATCTTCATTCCTGTAATTGTATTAATAAGCGATACAGCATCCGCTCCGCCTGCCTCAACAGCCTTTGCCATCTCTGTTATATCTGTTACATTTGGGCTTAGCTTCATAATTACCGGCTGTGCAGCCACCTTTTTAACGGCCTGTGTTATCTCCATAGCTGAATCAGGATTTTGTCCGAAGGCAATTCCACCCTCCTTAACATTAGGACACGATATATTAATCTCTAACATATCTACCGGCTGGTCTGCTAACTTTTCCACAGCATCTACATAATCCTCTTTGCTTTTTCCACATACATTAACAATTATCTTAGTGTCATACTTCTTAAGAAATGGAATATCCCTCTTTATGAATGTATCAAGACCAGGATTTTGTAAACCAACAGCATTAATCATCCCACCATAAGTCTCGGCTATTCTAGGTGTAGGATTACCAGGCCACGGTACATTTGCAACACCCTTAGTTACAACTGCACCTAATCTGTTAAGATCAACATATTCACAATATTCCATACCTGAACCGAATGTTCCGGAAGCTGTCATCACAGGATTTTTTAACTGAACTCCTGCCACATTAACTGAAAGATTAATATCCTTTTCTGTCATCAGATTTCTACCTCCTTCGCATTAAATACAGGTCCTTCTTTGCATATTCTTGTATTATTAACCTGCGAATGTTCATCCTTTTCTTTTGTTTTACATACACAGGCAAGACATGCACCTATACCACAAGCCATCTTTTCTTCAAGTGAAATATAAGCCTCTATATTATTCTCATCGGCAAATGCCTTAATTGCACGAAGCATAGGCATAGGTCCACATGCATAGATTACATCTCCTGTTATCAAATGTTCCCTGACTGCATCAAGCACATTTCCCTTCGTTCCCGTACTTCCATCTTCTGTAGCTATAGTAACATGTCCGAATTGTTCAAACTCTTTATTTAAGAATAATTCATCTTTGTAGCCTAATACAATTTCTTTTTCACAATTAAGCTGCTTTGAAAGCTCAAGCATAGGAGGTACACCGATACCACCGCCAAATATAATAGCTTTATTAATTTTTTTTCCATCTGCTGTTACTTTTCTTTCATTAACTTCTGCTATATCATATCCGTTTCCTAAAGGTCCCTGAATATTAAGATATTCACCAGCCTGCATCTTAGAAAACTCGTCCGTTCCCTTTCCTGCAACCCTGTATACAATTCTTATTTCATCATCCATAATACAACATATACTGATAGGCCTTGGAAGAAGTCTTGAACCATCGTTAGAATATACTGAAATAAACTGTCCCGGTCTTGCTTCCTTCGCAATATCAGCCGTCTTAAACCACATCTCATATACACCTGTTGCAAGACAGGCTGTCTTAGTAATTAAAGCATGTTCTCTAAATGACATATTCTCTCCATTCTGCATATATTACTTTCCTAATGCACCATTAATATCTTTAATCATATCAAGTGCTGCCTGTCTTGAAGCTTCTGCGAAGTTCTTCTCTCCAAACTTAGCATATTCATCCTTAGTATAGGCAGCAATAATTCCTCTTGAACTGTTGACAATTGCTCCAAGTCCGTCTTTGTTAAAGAAATTAACAAGATCAGAGCCTTTTCCACCCTGAGCGCCATAACCAGGTACAAGAATATATGCCTTAGGCATAATCTTTCTTAATGCTGCTCCCATCTCAGGATATGTAGCACCTACCACAGCACCAACATAGCTGTAATCATCACCCATACATTCTCTTCCCCATTCATCTACCTTAGCTCCTACATGCTCATAGAGTGGTCTGCCATCAATAAGCTTATCCTGAAATTCTCCACTCGATGGATTAGATGTCTTAACAAGGATAAAGATACCTTTTTTTTCTTCTTTACATACCTTAGTAAATGGATTAATTCCATCTGAACCAAGATAAGGATTGACTGTTGCAAAATCCTCGTCAAAAGCTGCAATTTTCTTAGAACCAACTTTAACCTTTCCTAAATGAGCAACAGCATATGCTTCTGATGTTGAGCCTATATCTCCACGCTTAACATCACCAATAACCACCATATCCTTCTCATGGCAGTAATCCACGGTCTTTTTAAATGCCTTAAGACCTTCAATACCAAACTGCTCATACATGGCAATCTGTGGCTTAACAGCAGGAACAATATCATATATATTATCTATTATAGCCTTGTTAAACTGCCATATAGCCTCAGCTGCTCCCTCAAGTGTCTCTCCGTACTGCTCAAATGCCGCATCCTGAAGATGCTTAGGTACAAACTTCATCATAGGGTCAAGACCTACTACTATTGGTGCATTCTGTTTCTTAATCTTTGATACTAACTTGTTAATCATTTATTTATATTCCTTTCATTATAATTCTTATTTCTGAACTTGTGATAAAACAAGCTATCAAGCTTATTTTTCACACTATTCACCTGTAATTATATATCATATCTTGCTACATCTTTATCTACAATACATTCAAAACCCGGCTTATAAGAATATACAACCTTTCCTCCTGCTATTGTATATGTAACTCTTCCTTTAACCTTCTTACCATCAAATGGAGTATTCTTACCCATTGAGGCAAACCTTTCACTGTCAATTACATATTCATCCTCTGGATCAATTATAGTTATATCGGCAGCCTTTCCCTCAAGGAGAGTTCCTTTATCAATATTAATAACCTTAGCCGGTGTATAACTCATTCTCTCTGCCATCTGCATAGGTGTCAGTATTCCTGTATGTACAAATTCTGTCATTATAAGACTTACAGATGTCTCAAGTCCTGTCATTCCAAATGGTGCCTCTACAAATGAACGTTCCTTCTCAGTCTTATTATGTGGCGCATGGTCTGATGAAATAACATCAATCACGCCTCTCTTAAGACCATCCCTTAAAGCCTCTACATCTTCTTTTGTTCTAAGAGGCGGCTTTACCTTATAATTAGCATTATCGTCTGTAAGATCATCCTCTGTAAGTATAAGATTATGAGGTGTTACCTCTGCTGTTATGTTAAGCCCTTCTTGCTTAGCCATCTCGACCATCCTGACACTATCTTTTGTTGAACATCGGCATACATGAAGTTTAGCGCCTGTATTCTTAGCAAGAAGAATATCCCTTGCTACCATAATGTCCTCAACCACATTCATAATTCCAAAAAGCCCCAGCTCTTTTGCCTTATTGCCGGCATTCATAACGCCTCTTGCTGCAAGATTTTTGTCTTCACAATAAGCAAATACCGGAATATCAACATCTGCTGCCAGTCTCATTGCCTGTCTTGCAATTCTTGCATTCATTACAGAAGTTCCATCTTCACTTACCGCTACCGCACCATTATCTGCAAGCTTTTCAAAATCTGTTATGTATTCTCCATCCTGGGCTGCAGTCACAGCCGCAACCGGAAGTATATTAATGTCTGTAACATCCTTTGCCTTCTCATTAATAAAATTAACCATATCGACACTATCAACTACGGGCTTAGTATCAGGCATAACGCACACAGTTGTAAATCCGCCTCTTGCAGCGGCTCTGGCTCCTGTTCTTATTGTCTCTTTATATTCATATCCGGGTTCCCTGAAATGTACATGCAGATCTATAAGTCCCGGCATTACAAAACATCCAGCCGCATCTATTATATTGTCTGCTTCTTCCTTGATATCCTTATCCACTTTAAGAATAATTCCATCTTCTAATAAAATATCTTTAACTTCATCAGTACTGCTTGCCGGGTCAATTACACGGCCATTCTTAATAAGTGTCTTCATAATAATCTCCATTCCTGCATCTATATGATATTTTTAAGATTAACCTCTTCAAATTCATCACTTGGCAACGGCTTTCCAAACAGATAGCCCTGAATATAATTAACACCAAGTTTCTTTAACAGCCTGTACTGTTGTTCATTTTCAACACCTTCTACCACAATCTTTGTACCAAGCGTCTTGGAAAGTCCTACTATCAGCCTGATAAATGCCTGTGCATATTCATCTTCTACTATATCATCAATAAATGTCTTGTCCACCTTTATAATATCAAATGGAAGCTGCTTAATATAGTTAAGGGAAGAATATCCAGTTCCAAAGTCATCAAGTGCTATCATAGGACCGAGCTTTTTAATTCCTTCTACAATCTTAAGCACACGCTCCATATCATTAATCGCAAAAGATTCTGTTATCTCAAGTACGATATTTTCGGGATTTACCCCGGTCTTTTTCATAATCGAAGCAATATTGCCTACTACATCTTTCTGTAACAGCTGTACAACTGACAGATTGACGTTAATCCTGAAATCTGGATATCCATGTTCATTCCAGTATCTGCACTGCTTACATGCCTCTTCAAGCACATATTCACCTATTGAAGTAATAAGTCCAAGATATTCAGCCAACGGAATAAAATCTCCCGGCCCTAAAAATCCAAGCGCCGCACTATTCCACCTTACCAGTGCCTCGCAGGACACGAACTTATTAGTCTGTACATCCATAACCGGCTGATAAAATACCACAAATTCATCAATCTGCGATGCAATTGCCTGACGCATGCTGTTTTCTATGTCAAGCCTTTTCTCTGTATTATGCCGGCCTTTACCGTCATAATAACAATATCTGTTTTTACCTGACTTTTTAGAATCATACATAGCAATATCTGCAAGACGGATAATCTCATTACAATCTGTACTATCATCTGGAAATATAGCAATCCCCATACTCATTGTACAATAATATTCTGTTGCTGAAAGATACCATGGCTTGTTAAACATATCAATAATATTCTTTACAATCTTATCAATATCAGAATAACATTCTTTTGTTATAATAATAACAAACTCATCTCCACCCATTCTGTAACAGTGATCCTTAAGATTAACCATTGCCTGAAGACCAGCTGCTATCTGTTGTAAAAGCATATCTCCATATTGATGTCCAAGACCGTCATTAATATGTTTAAAATCATCAAGATCTATAAATAATACGGCGCCCTTCTTATTACTCCTTACAGACTTTTCAATCTCTTTAGGCAGGTCCAGCTCACACTTCATTCTGTTATACAGACCTGTAAGAAAATCATTATGCGCCTGATATTCAATTCTTTGCTGATTCTTCTTTTTCTGTGTAATATCAACTGTTGTACATACGAGCGCCTTGCTTCCATCAATCCATTTAAGGTCAGAAAACCTGACTTCAAACCATAAACCTGACAGAGCATCGAAATGCTCCATGCTTGCACATTTCTCTCTGTCTGAATGAATTGTACCAAAATACTTTTCAATACATTCCTTTATGGTTCTTCTTACTTCCTGTGACGTATTGGCAATATCATTTTCAAAGAAAATGGAACCATCCTGTGCACTGCACACGATTATTCCCGAACCAATATTACTTAATATGTCCCTAAGCACTTCATATGAAGCAATAAGTGAATTTCTTGTTACTTTCTTTTGTGCAATACTCTGTATGACCTTAGACACCAAATTGATAAAATTAATATCCATATCCTCAGGATTAATCTCATTCTGCGTATCAAACATAGCAAAATACATCTCAATTCCTTCGTTGATATATATTGGAATCGTAACACTTGTCTTTATTCCAAATTCCTTCATCTGCTGCCTTATCTTATCATCCAGTGTATCATCTGTATGGATACATATTCTCATATCATCTGCTATCAGAAGAAACTTATCATATGCCATTCCATCTATAAGCACATCATCTGCCTCTTCTCTTCTACATTCAGCAATCTTTATAAGGCTCTTATGTTCCTCACTTATCTGAATCACACATAAATTAGTCACGTCAAGATATTCCTGTGCCCTCTCAATAATAGCACGTGCAACCTCTGTAAATAATCCCTTATCACCCAGAAGCTGTACAATATCCGTAAGCACGCTTTCTCTTAATCTGTTTTCCTTCAAAATAATCCCCCGGTTCATGATTATATTTAATTTATAATAATTCACACATTCATATTATACACATGCATATATAAATACATTTTTTATTATTATACCCCATTTTGACCCTTTTGAAAATACTATCTTGATATTTTTCAAGGTAAAAAGCGCAAAAAAGCGGAACAGCCACATTATAAAAATTCGTATATAATATAGAATTGTTTATTATTTAAACATCTATATTCCATATAACTTTTTTAATGCAGCAATCCCGCCTGAATAAACACCATATAATATATTCATAACCCTTTATATCAAGAAATGCCAATCACACTTCCAGCATCTTACATATAAAATATGATTTAAAAAAGCACTTTGCACTTATTCATATCTACATTTTTCTTAATATAATCACCGGCTGCCTCTCTTTGTTCTTCTGACATGTCAGCCTGTCTTAACATGACTACCATTTTACCTTTATTAAACATCATATAATAGCCAAACTTATTATAAATAGTAGTAAATTCATTCCAGTCATAATTAGTAATTATATTAAATTCAGTTATCTCCGCAAGAATGCCATTCTCCATAAGAGTAATTGTACATGGTGCCGCCTCTGATGGATCTCTGTTCTTAAGGTGGTATGATACACTGTTTTTAAACTGAAAAAAGAATATATATAACGGATAGCACCAGCATGCAGCATATATTACGGCAATATATGTTGAAAGATAGCCCATGCATATAAGCACTATTGAAATAACCGCAGGAAGCCACGTAAGTATAAGTTCAACAGGATTCCTTATAAAACGGTTCCAGAATACAATCTTTTCGTACTCTTTACCACTTGCCTTTAAAGTAGTCTCGTATTTTATATAATCCATGATAACCTCAATTCTAAATTTAATTAAAGCCAATCCACTTATTCATGAATCTGTAACCGGCTCTTGAAATAAATCTTCCTGTTTTTCCCGGAAGATTGACAGAATAACCAAGAATTGAATACCTCAACATGCTATGAAGCTTCTTATCCTTCTTAGTATAATCCCAAAGTTCCTTTTTCTTTGCAAGATTTTCTTCTGTTCCCGACAATATAAGAAATATTGATGATACCTCCATCATAATTCTTAAATAATTACACATATACATCTTACATTTCTTATTATCAATATCACTTTGCAAAAAGAAATCTATCATTCTCTTTGTAACTCTTATCTGCTGGTCAATTCTTGATATCATAACCGTCTCATTAACAGACTGGTCATCCCTTCCTATAAAGTATCTGTAAAAATTAGTATTTACATAATACATCTTCTTAACCATAGGTAATGGTTCAAATACAAATATATTATCCACATAAAATGTATGCTTAGGAAGCTCTAAGCCGCAGTCCTTAAGAAGCTGTGTCCTGTATATAACGCTGTGCATAAGAATATACTGGTCTATCTTAAACTTGCCAATGTCATCCCAGCCAAACATCTGCTCTTGTGGAAAAACATTATCATACTGTATAACTTTCTTTCTCTTAGCACCAACCTTTTCATATACATAGTTGGCAATCACCATATCCGGCTCATCGTCTTTTTCAAATGACTTTAATGTTGCAAGAATTTTCTTATAACTCTTCTGGTCTACCCAGTCATCACTGTCAACCACCTTAAAATACTTTCCTGTAGCATTGAGAAGCCCCGTATTAACTGCCTGACCATGTCCACCATTTTCCTGATGTACCGCCTTTACAATCGTTGGAAACTTCTCAGCATATTTATCAGCAATCTTTGCCGTATCATCTTTAGACGAGCCATCATCTACGATTATAATCTCAACATCTTCTCCACCTGTAAGAACTGATTTTATGCACTTTTCCATATACTCTGCCGAATTATAGCATGGTATGGCAAATGATAATATTTTCATAACCAATATAAGGATTTCTCCTCTGCTATTTAATAAACTTTTGCAATAAATAGCTTTTCCTTTCTAAATTTTCATACATTTTACATTCTGTCAGGACACTCAATTGCTAATAAATCTATACACTGTTCAAGTACTGCCTTAGTAACACTTATTAATGCAATATATCCCTTCTGTTTATCAGCATCTTCTTCCGCAAGAATCTTAGTATCATGATAAAATCCATTAAATGCATTAGATATCTCATATATAAACTGGCATATCTTATGTGGTGCATTATCCATATATGCTGACTTAATTACATCTGAAAACTTAATAAGTGCAAGTTCAAGATTCTTTTCACTCTCTCCTGTTGCCGGATTAAACTTAAGTTTCTCAAGGCTTCCACCATTCTCAACATATTTAGCAAGAATTGACTTAATTCTTACGATTGTATACAGAATATATGGACCTGTATTTCCTTCAAATGAAGCGAATCTCTCCACATCGAAAACATAATCTTTAGATGCCTGATTAGATAAATCTCCATATTTTAAAGCTGCAAGTCCTACTGTCTTAGCAGTATTTTTGGCTTCTTCTTCTTCCATAGTCCTGTTTTCAGTAATCTTTTTATATACAGCTTCGTCAATATCTGCAATCAGATGTTCAAGACGCATTACACCACCTGAACGTGTCTTAAACGGCTTGCCATCCTTTCCATTCATTGTACCAAAGCCTAAGAATACCAGCTTAGTATCAGGCTTTACAATACCAGCTTTCTTTGCAACACGGAATACCTGTGTAAAATGAAGCTCCTGTCTTTTATCAGCCAGATAAATATACTCATCAGGATTAAATAACTTTTCTCTTTCTACCATTGTAGCAAGATCTGATGTCGCATAAAGTGCAGCACCGTCAGACTTTCTTACAATACATGGAGGCAGCTCCTTAGTATCTGTATCCTCCTGTATATCAACGACCATAGCCCCCTGACTTTCATAGGCAATCCCCTTATCTATCATGTCCTGAACCATATCAGGTATATAAGGCTGTGCATCACTTTCGCCTTTCCAGAGGTCAAAATGCACATTAAGATTGTCATAATTCTTCTTTAAATCAGCCTTTGAAACATTCATTATATGCTTCCATATAGCTGTACATGCCTTATCTCCACTCTGAAGCTTAAGTGTTGACTGATGGGCTCTTTCTTTAAAGGTCTCATCCTCCTTAGACTTTGCACTTGCCGCAGGATATATCTGCTCAAGCTCTGATATAGTAAAAGGCGGCTCTGTAGGATATTCTCCCTCAAAGTTCTCATCAAAATATGGAAGTTCCGGTTTTCTGTCTCTTAATTCTTCTATGATAAGTCCCATCTGAAGTCCCCAGTCCCCAAGATGTACATCACCTGTAACATTATTACCGGCAAATTTCTGTATTCTCTTAACACTTTCACCGATAACTGCTGAACGAAGATGCCCTACATGTAATGGTTTGGCTGCATTAGCTCCGCCATAATCAACAATAACATTCTTAGGTTTATCACCTGTCTCAAATCCAAATCTATCATTTTCCGCCATTTCTCCCACATAATCAGCAAGAAATTTCTCTGCTATAATTATATTTATAAATCCAGGTTTTACACTTTCGATACTTTTAAATGCAGTATCATCCTTTAACTTAGCAACAACATCATCAGCAATCATAAATGGTGCCTTATGATATTCCTTAGCCGCTGCCATTGCTCCATTACACTGGAACTCACATAAATCCGGTCTGTTAGAAATTGTTACCCTTGCATATTTCTCATCATACCCACACTGGATAAATGCTTCTTTTATCTTGTCTGTAATAAGTTCTATCATTGTCTTCATGACTTTCCTCCATGTATGAACTCTTCAAATTAAAGTATGTTTAATACATACATTGTAAATAAGTGAACAATAATTACATATTAACACATCCGCCATATAAAATAAAGCAAAAAATGACCGCATATTATATACTGAAAAGTCAAGCAATAAATGCAAAACTTTACTTGCGAAACATCATTTCATCATT
>URAI01000047.1 GCA_900545725.1 uncultured Eubacterium sp. | reverse complement strand
CAGAACATGACAGGGATATCAATGCCGCGAAAAATATACTGACAGAAGGATTAAGACAAATAGCATAAAGAAATATATAGGGCAGGGACTGTCCAAATTAACGCCTGTGGAGATAGTAGGTTACGAGGTCGATGAAGCAGAAAGCCCATTGTCTTAAGACAATGGGTAGTTCACTATTATAAAAATGTTAATAAATAAATTTTTGTATAATTATGAAGTGGAAATAGATAAAAAAATTACTAAAAGTATAGTTGTATATGGAAATGAATTTATACAAATGATACAATTTGAATTGACATAGGTTAATAATATTAATATAATAAAAAGTAATCAGATTGTGTTGGACGTGTATTTATAAAAGGTTTGGTTTTAGGTTTATTAAGAAACGGTCAATATTATCAGGTTAGTAATACAGGAGGTTTAAGGTTTATGAAAAAAAGAGGCAGGCGTGTGTCCTCATTCTTAATGGCTATATTATTAGTTATCGGAATGATGCCAATGGATTGGACACAGCAGGTTGTACGTGCCGCAACATCATTTACTGGTGGAGAAAAAGTATCTGATGAAAAGAGCGCATGGAACGGCTGGACATGGAGTGTGTTCGGTAACAGTGCAACAGTAGAGAAGAATACAATAAAGGAAAATAAGGATTCAAGCGTAACACTTGCATCAACAGGTGGTAAGATTGCAGGTAGTAATGACGGTATAGATTATCTTTATTATGAACTTACAGCAGATAAAGATTTTACAATTACCGCTAAGGCAAGAGTAGATGCCATCAAGGCAGATAAGCAGGTAGGTTTCGGCCTTATGGTAAGAGCTGCTGTAGGTGAACATGGTAATACAGCAGAAGCTTCTCCATTAAACAGTACATTTGTAGGCGCTTCAATGAAGAGTGCAACAGAGGTATATAATGGTAACAGGAAGACACCTAAGAATGGATATGTAGGAAGTGCAGGTATAGTTGATATAGCACAGGGCAATACATATGACTTATGTATCCAGAAGGTTGGAAGTGATATCATTCTTTCAATGCAGGGTATTGTAATAGGAACAGTTGCAGCTTCTGATATAATTAAAGGCAATACAATGTATGTTGGTATGTTTGCAGCAAGAAACTGTACAATTACATATTCTGATGTAACATTATCATATGCAGATACTAACCAGACAGTATCAGTAGGAAGTGTTACACAGCCTTCTAAGACACAGTATATCATGGGTAATACATATGATGATATTGACCTTACAGGATTTAGTGCAGACGTTACAATAGGTTCTGAAAAGAGAACAATATCAGCAGCTGATTGCCGAGTTGATTCATTTGATTTTGATTCTGTAACAGATAATGGTAAGATTGTACTTGATTATTATGGAGCAAAGATTGATATTCCTGTAACAGTAGTTAAGGAAGTTGTGACATCAATTGATGTTGAGTATAATCCGGTTAAGTTAGAATATGAGCTTGGTTCAAAGGATGTTGACTGGACAGGCTTTGAAGCAACAGTTTCATATAACAGTGGTGTTACTAAGAGCCTTTTAGAGCTTATTAACAGTGGCGATGAAGAAACAACAGTTGATTATGATTTTTCAAAGGCTGGAAGTACTAATATCAAGGTTACACATACTCATGGTGATATAAGCAAGTCAATAGAGATACCTGTTGTTGTATCAGATGCTTCAGTAGTTGGACTTGAGATTAAGAATCAGCCTAATGAAACAGTATTTTATGTTGGACAGGAGATTGAAGAGGGTTCTGGAAAAGACGGACTTATGATTAATATCAATTATTCAGATGGTTCTAACAGAATAATTTCTTCTGGCTTTACAGTAACAGCAGATGAGACAACAGGTGCTTTAGATACTTCTAAGGCAGGAACATATAAGTATAATGTGGGATATTCAGGAAAGACAGTTTCATATGAATTAACAGTTAAGGAAGATGAGATTGACAAGCTTGATATAACACAGTATCCATCTAAGACAACATATGTTAAGGGCGAAGAATTTACATCTGATGGTATTAAGGTTACACGTATATTAAAGAGCGGCGCAGAACTTGATATAACAGATGAAGTTAAGATTGATTCATCTGCATTTGATAAGGATAATGCAGGCGATTATAAGATTAATATATCTTATGTATGGTCTGATAATAAGACATATACTACAGAATATACAGTATCTGTAAGGGATAAGATTACATATAACTATGATGATATAGCTAAGAAGTATGGCTGGAATTCAATAGTATTTGGACAGTCAACAGCTGATGGCAAACAGGCAGAAGTCAAAGACGGAATAATTACAGTAGAGTCTAAAGAGGGAGTAGGTAAGTGTACTGATGATGGTCAGGATGGTATTACTTATTATTATACAGCTATTAACCCTCAGACAGATAACTTTGAGATGACAGCCAAGGTTAAGGTTGATTACTTTATAACAAAAACTAAGCCTGATAATCAGGAAGGTTTTGGTCTTATGGTAAGAGACAGCATTGGAACAAATATGGATTCATCAATATATCTTTCTAATGCAATGAGTGTTGGTGGATACTATGGCAGATATAACGTATTTGGACGTTATAATATCACAAGCCAGTCTGATGGTGGTAACAGAATTAATGTAAATAAGTATGGCTCTAAGATGACATCACTTGATTATCAGGTGAAGGAAGATGCACCTAAGACATTTGAACTTACTTTAAAGAAGGACAATACAGGTGTATATGCAACAATGAAGGATGAGGAAGGTAATGTTGTTGAACATATTGATGGCTCACTTGCTACATATCTTCCAAGCAATACATTCAGTGCGCAGGAACCTGACAAGATGTATATAGGTTTTATGACAGCCAGAGGTGCAAAGATAGAGGTTGATACTTCTACAATAGCATTGACTGTTACATCAGCAGCGGCTGATGAACCACAGAAGTTCGCTCCTGAAAAACCTGTTAATCCATCAGTTTCAATGAATTCAATTACTGAAACAGGTGACGAAGATTATACAGTTAAAGTTAAGGTTAATACTCCTGGTCTTTTAACTGTTAAACAGCAGGGAAAGGCTATTACAAGTCAGGAATATGTTACAGCAGGAACATATAATTATGCAACAAAGCTTACAGCAGGAGATAACAAGATTCAGTTATACTTTGAGCCTGATGCAACATTTAATATTTCATCAGCGGTACCTGTAAGTGCTAACTATACAGTAGTAAGAAATGTATATCAGCCGGACAGTTATATTTATGTATCACCTGATGGAACAGCAGATGGTGATGGCAGTAAGGAACATCCATTGGATTTACAGACAGCTATCACATACTGTGAATCAGGACAGGGTATATATATGGAAGGCGGTACATATAAATATTCTAAGTCAGCAGGTATCTGGAAAGGTAATAACGGTACAAGTGAAGCACCTAAGGTATTAGCAGCCGATCCTGATAATACAGAAGATGTTATAATTGATTTTTCAAAGGATGATGGAACAGCATCAGGTAATACATTTGATATATCAGGTAATTACTGGATTATTAAAGGCCTTAAGATTGTAAATGGTGGCGGTGTCAGAGTCGGAGGTAATCATAACATAGTTATGAACTGTGATTTTGCAGGTCATACTAACTCTGGTCTTTCAATAAGCAGAACAGATGGCTCTAATAATAAAGAGGACTGGCCATCATACAATGAGATTATAAGCTGTAATGCATATGCTAACAGAGATCCTTCGGATAATAATGCCGATGGATTTGCTGCCAAGCTTACATGTGGCGTAGGCAATGTATTTAAGTATTGTGTAGCTGCATTTAATGCGGATGATGGATGGGATTTATTCTCTAAGACAGCTACAGGTCCTATTGGTGAAGTAAAGATTTATGACAGTATCTGCTATGGTAACGGCTTCTATATAGATGCGGATGGAGAAGTTAAGGCTACAGCAGGTGATGGTAACGGATTTAAGATGGGCGGAAGCGGACTTGCAGTAATGCATGAAGCTTATAATTGTATTTCATTTGGCAACAAGACAAATGGTTTTACTAATAACAGTGACCCAATGGGTAAATACATCGATTGTATGGGATATAATAACGGCGGTTCTAACCTTGAACTTCATGTTTATACAGGTGCAGAACCACAGTTTACAGTTACTAACTTTAAGTCTTTTGCAGACTCTACATATCAGAATATATCAACTGATATTGCAGAAGGAGATTTAACTGAGACAGAAGCAGAAGAAGCATGCATAAGCACAGTACGTGCAAAGGGGAATTACTTCTATAATGCTGAAACAGGTAAGTCAGAAGATGCAGAAGGTAATGAATTAACAGAATATGATTTTGTAAGTCTTTCAGAATTAGTCGATTATGTTAAGGGTGGAATCGGAAGCGTTAAGAGAAATGAAGATGGAACACTTAATCTTGGCAATTTCCTTAAGGTAAGAGAACTCTCAGCATTAAAGGCAGGTATTGAAAAGGCAGAAGCAGTAATTAATAATGCTACAGAAGCAGCTAAGTACACAACAGACAGTATCAAGGCTCTTTCAGATGCAGCAGCTGATGCTAAGAAAGTATTAACAACACATGATGGACAGAGTGTAATTGATGCCAAGGCAGAGGCAATTGAAGCAGCTATTGCAGCTCTTGTAAACAGAGGAGATGCTACAGCTCTTAATGCAAAGGTTAAAGAAGCTGAGGATATCTTAAGCGGTGATACATCAAAGTATACTAAGGAGTCAGTAGAAGCATTAAGGAAGGCAGTAGGTGAAGTTAAGGCAGAACTTACACAGGATAAGCTTGCTAATGCAACACAGGAGTCTTTAGATTCACTTAAATCAAAGCTTACTAAGGCAATAAATGATCTTAAGGTAATAGTTGTTACTCCGACAGTAGATGTTGATGGTGATTATTCTGATAGTGTAAATATTAGCGATAGTAATGAAGATTTACAGAAGAAGGTTCTTACAGAGGATGAATTAGAAGCTGTTAAGAATGGTTCAGTTGTTAAGATTACAGTTGATATTACAAAGCGTGCAGATGGCCTTACAGAAGTTGAAAAGAAAGCATTCGAGAATGTATTAAAGAATAATCAGGTTCTGGGCAAAGCATTTGATATTAATATTGTTAAAAATATTGATGGTTCAGAAACTAATGTTACAACTACAAATAAGTCAATTACATTCAGTATAAAGCTTGATAAGGAACTTATTAATACAGATACTAATGTTAATAGAGAATATAGTATTGTAAGAATACATGATGGTAAGGCAGAATTTATACCATGTGAATTTGACAGTGCTACAGGAACAATAACATTCAGTTCAGACAAGTTCTCAGTATTTGCCGTTGTATATAGTGATACAAAGACAGATAACGGAAACACCAACAACGGTGGAAATAACAATAACAATGGAAACACCAACAACGGTGGAAACAACAATAACAACGGAAACACCAACAACGGTGGAAACAACAATAATAACGGAAACACCAACAATGGTGGAAACAATAATAACAGCGGAAACATTAATAATGGTGCAAATAATGTTAATGATGCCAATGTAAATAACAATAATAACCAGGCTGGTGGCAATGCTGATGTTAATAATAATCAGAATACTGATAAAGTACAATCAGCAGATGAAACAGTACAGGCAGGAGATGTCAAGGGTATGTATATTCCTGTATTTGGAATGTTACTTCTTATCAGTGCCGGAGCAATTGTTGTTGTATCTAAGAAAAAGAGAGTACATAAATAATTAGAAAAATGAATTAATGGACTGATTTATTTATAGTTCTGTTTTTGAAGATTTCTGTAATAAAAACCCCTTAACGGGATAGTGATAAGCTATCCGGTTAAGGGGCTTTTTAATTATACATGCACAAATTAAGTGTCTGTTAAATATAAAGATTTATAATTTTATGCGTGTTGTAAGATTTTAACAGATTGGTCAATGGATTAATTACAGCCACAGCCACATCCGCAATCATTACCTGAGCCGTTGCAGCCGCAGAATAAGAGAATAAGGATAATCCATAAGCAGCTGTTGTTGTCACCGAAGCCTCCGCCACAGCCATTTAATCCATTACCGCATCCGCTGCAAAGAAGTAAAAGAATAATAATCCATGTGCATGAATTGCAGCCTCCGAAATTGCTTAATCCACCGCAATCACCACATCCGCCACAGTTTGTTGCTGCTAAATCACTCATTTTATTTCCTCCGAAATATCATATACAATAAAATAATATGTTATAGGGCTTGTATATGTTACACATTCAAAATAAAATATTTTATTATTAATTTTAACGCATACCAGAATAGTAATAAATATTTTATATAAATTTATTGCATTATTTAATTCTTTGTTATATTATCTAATTTGGTACGATTATGACAAAATAAAACAAAATCAGGGTTATAGCAAGGCTATGACATGGAGGCAGATTTATGAAGGTATCAGTTATTATTCCATCACTTAATCCGGACGATAAGCTGGTTAGTGTTGTGGATGCTCTGATTAAAAAAGGATTTGATGATATTATACTTGTTAATGATGGCAGTGATAAAGAGCATATGTGGCCGTTTGATAAGGTATCAGAATATCCTCAATGTACAATACTTACACATGAAGTTAATAAAGGAAAAGGAAGAGGACTAAAGACTGCATTTGAATTCTGTATAGCTAACAGACCGGATATTGATGGTGTTGTTACGGTAGATGGTGATAATCAGCATAAAGCAGATGATATTTACGAATGCTGCAGAACCATGATAAGGGAAAAGAATAAAGTTATTCTTGGTGTAAGGAATTTTTCGGGAGACGATGTTCCTTTTAAGAGCAGATTTGGAAATAATATGACAAGTTTTGTGTTTAAGTTTGCATGTGGACTTAATATATCTGATACACAGACAGGTTTAAGAGCCATACCGGCACAGTTTCTTAAGACATTCTGTGAGGTTAAGGGAGAACGTTTTGAATATGAGACTAATATGCTCTTAGAGTTAAGACAGAGTAATATCGGCTTTGTTGAGGTACCTATACAGACAGTGTATATTGAAGAGAATGCATCAACTCATTTTAATCCAATAAAAGATTCAATTAAGATATATGGTGTTATTTTTAAGTTTCTTTTCAGCTCATTTGCCTCTTCATTAATAGATCTTGCGATATTTACAATTATTGAAGCACTTCTATTAGGAAGAGTAGATGATTCATTAAGAATTTTTAGTGCAACAGCAGGAGCAAGAGTTATATCTTCACTGTTTAATTATACATTTAATAGAAAAGCAGTATTTAAATCATCAGAAAGCATAAAAGGCTCTATTGTAAAATATTACATATTATGTGTATTACAGTTATGTGTATCTTATATGCTGGTATATGCAGTTACAAGCATATTATCCTTAGGTTCTGTTATGACGGTGGTTGCAAAGGCAATTATAGATACTATTCTTTTTGCAATAAGTTTTCAGATACAGAGAAGATGGGTATTTAAGAATTAATATTAATTTGGAGGATTGAAATGGCAGATAGAAAGAATGCTGATGAAATCGAATTTTTAGATTTTGAAGACATATCTACGGAATCAAAAAAAACATCTGAAAAGGCAGATGGAATAGAAAAAAAAGAAAATTCAGACAGTATGGCAGCTAAGAAGCCTGAAAGCACAGCAGGCAGAAAATATTCTGTGAAAGACATGGAAAAGGCTGATAGGAACAGAAGGGTTTCTAAGCAGACCGGTTCAGATAGAAGAAATGCATACGGCAGTAATTCAGACAGAAGAAGACATTCAGCTAATAACAGAAGAAAAAAGACAAGAATTAAGAATCCTGTATTACGATGGGTATGCAGGGTACTTGCTACTATTCTTGTAACACTTGTAATTCTCTGCGTTGGTCTGTATGGTGTAATGGCACTTCTGACATTAGGACCATCAAAAACAGCGAAAGAACAGTTTGTAATGTCAGTACAGGAGACAAGTGCAATAGGTTTTCTTGCTAACTGGTTCTGTTCAGAGGATGAGATTAAACAGATAAAGGAACGTAACTCGGTTAAGGATACAGATGAGGTTACTGATGCCAGTCTTGTTAATGTTGATGCAGCAGCAACGAATGAAGAAATACCTGATATTCAGATTGTTGATGTAAAGGGTGCAACATATAGAGGCAAGCTTATGATTGTCAAAGATCCGTCAAGATTGTTTGTAGGAACAATAGATGGCTTTGGAAGCAAACAGGGTGCAGTTGTCTCAAATATAGCAGCAAGATACAATGCAATTGGCGGTGTAAATGGTGGTGAGTTTGTAGATGGCGATACAACATATACAGGTATGCCGGTTGGTCTTGTCATGGTAAATGGTGAGGTGTTAAATGGTAATTCAGGAACTTCATATCATGTGACAGGAATAACATTTGACAATAAGCTTATAGTTGGTAATATGACAGCAGCACAGGCACAGGAAAAGAATATCAGAGATTGTGTAAGCATAAGCAATTCAATTGGACCGTTCCTTGTGATTAATGGTGAAGCACAGGATGTATCAGGACTTGGGGGTGGTATTAATCCTCGTACAGCAGTAGGACAGACTGCAGATGGTTCTGTCTTGCTTCTTGCGGTTGATGGCAGACAGGCTAACAGCCTTGGAGCATCATTTTCAGATCTCCAGGACATAATGCTTCAATATGGAGCAGTTAATGCTTCAACTATGGATGGTGGAACATCTACACAGATGTATTATGATGGTGAAGTTATTAATACACCATATTCACCAACAGGACCTAGATCTTGTCCAACAGCATTTTTGATAAAGTAAATATTTGAAAGGCATGGTTATTAAAATGGCAGGAAAAAGAAGAAAGGCTAAAGGCTTTAAAGAATTTCTTATGATATACTCAGGTGTTCTTGGTGTTATAATACTTATTACATGGTTTTTGTTGTATGGCCTGTTAAAGGATTATGAGGGCGGAAGACCATCATCTACGATGGATAAGATAATTAGCCAGTTTACAGTGGATAATGTAGAGAAGCTTTTAGATGATAGTGGAGTTGTATATAGTGAATTTGAGAGCAACCAGATAGTTGCTGATTATCTTAAGAATATATTAACTGATAAGACTGCAACATATAAGAAAAAGAGTGGAGAATATTCAGAAGATAATCCAGTATATGTTGTATATGCAGGAGATACTGCAATTGCTAAAGTAACACTTAGTCCAAATGGAAAGAACGGACATAATTTTACTAAATGGAAGATGGGCGGTATTTCATTTGATGGGTATGCAGATAAGAAGAATAGTAAGGCATTTACATTAAATGTACCAAAGGGAGCACAGGTTACACTTAATAATGTTGCTGTAGCGGCAAGCTATATAACGGCAGATGACCAGCAGTTTGATCCATGTAAACACGTTGCTGATTATGTAACTGCACCAGTTAATACAGTATATACAGTGCCGGGACTTCTTGTACAGCCACAGATATCTGTTAAGCTTAATGGTATAGAGCTTGAAGTAACACAGGACGCTAAGAATAATACATATACAGCGAAGTATCCGTCAGATGGTGCTTTACTTGCAGAGCAGCAAAGTTATATTATGACAATAGCAGAAAGTTATGGTAAGTACATTATAAACAGAGGAAGTCTGTCAACACTTTCAGGATATATGTTAGGATATGCTAAGGAATATGTAAGTGATATTCCTGCTGTATGGGCATTCCTGTATGGTAAGACATATACATATGAATTTCAGAATGAAAGTATAACTAACTTTAGTAAATATTCAGACAACTGTTTCTCTTGTGATGTTTATTATGATTTATATGTAGACTATAAGACAGGTAATACAACTTATAATACGTCTTTGACATATACATTTGTTAAGACAGGCGGTAAGTGGTATGTGGCTGATTTTATAATTAATTAATAAAAAAGGGGCAGATTACAATATGTTTTCTGCTCTTTTTTTGGTATAATTAATTACATATGTGTAATATTTTAAAATATATAAGGATACAGATTGAATATATAAATGAGGGAAAATTAATGTCAGAGAAAAAGAGAAATTTTTTGATACATGGAAGCATACTGGCTATGGCAGGTATACTTGTAAGAATAATTGGAATGTTATACAGGATACCACTTGTTAATATTATTGGAAGTGAAGGTAACGGTATATACAGTGCGGCATATAATGTGTATAATATTATGCTTGTTTTATCGGCATATGGTCTTCCGATGGCTGTATCTAAGCTTGTATCTGCAAGATTCGCACAAAAACAGTATAAAAATGCTGCACAGATATTCAGATGTGCATTAACTACTGCTATATGTACGGGAGGTGCAGCAGCACTTATTCTGTTCTTTGGAGCAGGTTTTATTGAGAGAGTTTTTTATAAAGGAGTATCAGGAATTGCTATTCCGTTAAGAATACTTGCACCTACAATATTTATAGTTGCTATTCTTGGCGTTATGCGCGGCTTTTATCAGGGGCAGGAGAATATGATACCTACTGCGGTTTCACAGCTCGCTGAACAGATAGTGAATGCGGCGGTAAGTATAATAGCAGGCTATATACTTGTTAATACATTTAAGAACTCAGCAAATGCATCAGCCTATGGAGCGGCCGGTGGCACATTAGGTACTGCGGTAGGAGCACTTACGGCACTGGTATTCCTTGTAATTTTATATCTTATATACAGACCAACATTTATAAAAAAGATTAAGCATGATAAAAGAAGCAAAAAAAAGAGTGATGCAGATGTATATAAGCTTATTGCGGCAACAATGATACCAATAATATTGGGACAGACATTTTATCAGATAAGCGCTGTAATAGATGATATGATGTTTAGCAATATGATGATAGGACGTAATATTTCTTCTAATATTGCTAATGATTTGGGTAATTTTAATTCGAGTTATTCACTTCTTATAGGTATACCACAGGGAGTTGCCTCAGCATTATCATCATCAATGCTTCCTAGTATAGTAGCATCTTACAGTGATGGAAAAGAAAGACAGATATGTTCTAAGATTACAAGTACATTAAAGACTAATATGATAATAGCAATTCCGTCATTTGCCGGACTTGTGATACTTGGAAAGCCTATAATACAGCTTCTTTTTTCAAGATATGATAGTAATCAGGGGGCAATAATGTTAAAGCTTGGTGCAGCTGCCGTAATATTCTATACATTATCAACAGTTACAAGTTCCGCTCTGCAGGGAATTGACAGAATGAAGTCACCGGTAAAACATTCAAGTATATCGCTTGTTGTCCATATAGTACTTGTCTACATTCTTCTTAAGTTTTCAAGACTGGGAATATATGCTATAGTTATAGGCAATGCAACATTTCCTGTATTGATATTTATATTGAATATTAGAGAATTAAATCAGCGTATAGGCTTTAGAATGAACTATATGAAGATATTTGCTGTGCCATGTGTATGTGCCATAATAATGGGAATAGCAATTTCACTGACTTACAAGTGCATATATTCATTGACAGCAAGCAATATTATTTCGCTGGTTATATCATTTATAATTGCAGGAGTTTCATATTTCGGACCAATGTATATGGCAAAAAAGAAATGTTTGATATAGATTAAGATAAATAATTCATCATGGAAGGACGTGAGAATAATTATGTTATGTGAAAATTGTAACAATAATGAAGCAACAATTCATTATACAGAGGTTGTGAATGGGAGAAGAACAGAACATCATTTGTGCAGCCAGTGTGCAGCACAGCTTAAGTTGTCTGGATATGGAGGACTGTCTGATAACGATTTTCCATTTGTCAGATTATTAACAGGTCTTTTAGCTTCTAATGAGGGTATGATGTCAGCATCAGACCAGACAATGGAGCATATAAGATGTCCGCAATGTAATATGAGTTTTGCAGAATTTGCAAGAGTAGGCAAGTTTGGCTGTGCCGGCTGTTATGATGTATTCGGACCTTTGATAGAGGATAATATTAAAAAGATTCATGGAGATATAATCCATAGAGGAAAAAAATATAAAAAGACGGTTGGTATACAACAGGATAGCGAAGAAAAGAAGCTTGAAGATGAGATAATTAAGCTTACAATGAAACAAAGAGAGGCTGTTGAATTGGAAAATTATGAGCTTGCGGCAAAATGCCGTGATGAGATTAAGGCATTAAAAGAAAGGAAAGAAACCAATGCTTAGATGGTTTGAACAGAATGGTAAAGACGGCGATGTGGTTATTTCAAGCAGAGTCAGGCTGGCAAGGAATCTAAGTAAATATAATTTTTCCTTAAAACTTGGAATTGCACAGTCAAGACAGATGACGGATGAAGCTGTTGAAGCTGTCAGGAAAGTTATAGATATGAATCAGTTTATGGATTATGATTTTAAGAATCTTGATGAAAGTCAGAAAACTGCGATGAAAGAAAGACATCTTATCAGTGATTATCTGTCAGGACAGGAGGTTGCGGCAGGCTTTGCCTCATATAATGAAAATATATCAATAATGATTAACGAAGAGGATCATATAAGGATACAGTCATATGTTGCAGGAAGAGATATGGATGCGGCATATAAGCTTGCGGATGATATAGATACATCAATAGGCAATGTACTGGATTATGCATATGATGAAAAGTATGGGTATCTTACTACGTGTCCTTCTAATGTCGGTACAGGAATGAGAGTATCTTATATGCTGCATCTGCCGGCACTTTCGGGAAGTGAAAGAATTAATGGTATTGCTGCCGAAGTCGGAAGGTTCGGACTTCAGCTAAAGGGAGTCTATTCAGACGATAAGGGACAGTCCTGCGGTGATATATATCAGTTATCCAATATAATAACACTAGGAAAATCAGAGCATGAGATAATTGAGAATCTTAATAAAATAGCTGAACAGGTTATATCACAGGAGAGAGCTTTAAGAAAAGAATATATAAAAAAGAAATATATGACAGCATTAGACAGTGTAAACCGTTCATATGGTGTGTTAAGATATGCCAGAAAGATTTCATTTGGTGATGGAATGTTTTTATTATCACAATTAAGATTTGGATTATCGGAAGGTCTGCTTATGGAAAGTTCAGGAGATCATACATCTATATATCAGATTATGATAGGCATACAGCCGGCTAATTTAAAGATAATGAATGAACGGGAGCTGACTGATGAGGAACTTGATATATGCAGGTCGCAATTTATCAGAGATAATCTTCCGATGATAGAATAGACACAAATATAACAGACTAATAGCACTATATGTGCAGAATGGAGATTAATATGCAAAGTAGGTTTACTAAAAAAGCTCAGGAAGCACTTAACCATGCTGCTGAAACAGCAACTATGCTGGGACATGGATACATTGGTTCAGAACATTTGCTTTTGGGGCTTATAAAGGCAGAGGGAAGTCTTGCATCTTCAATATTAATAGATAATGATGTTACAGATGAAAAAATAACTAATCTTGTATATCAGCTTATTGCACCTGACAGCAATATAAGTGTAAAAGAGCCGGCAGGATATACACCGAGAGTAAGAAGAATACTTGAAAATGCTTCAAAGGAAGCAATAAGATTTAAGTCAGAACTTATAGGAACAGAACATATTCTTATATCTATAATAAAAGAAACTGAAAGTGTTGCAGCAAGGCTTCTTAATACAATAGGTGTCAGCATAAAGAAAATGTATGTAGATATACTTGTTGCAATGGGAGAGGATACTAACGCATATAAGGAAGATTTTCAGAATGGCAAGGTAAGAAACAAAGACAGAAGAACAACACAGACACTTAATCAGTACAGCAGAGATCTTACACAGCTTGCAAGAGAGGGAAAGTTAGATCCGGTAATCGGAAGAGAAGAAGAGATAAAGAGAGTTATACAGATTCTTAGCAGAAGAACAAAAAATAATCCATGTCTTATAGGAGAACCGGGCGTTGGTAAGACTGCAATTGCTGAAGGTCTTGCGGCTAAGATTGTTGAGGGAAGTGTTCCTGATAATATTAAGAATAAAAGACTTCTTACATTAGATTTATCCGGAATGGTAGCAGGATCTAAGTACAGAGGAGAATTTGAAGAGAGAATTAAAAGGGTAATCAATGAAGTTAAAAATGATGGTAATGTATTATTATTTTTAGATGAACTTCATACAATAATAGGTGCCGGAGGGGCAGAGGGGGCAATAGATGCATCTAATATTCTAAAGCCATCTCTTGCAAGAGGCGAGATACAGCTTATAGGAGCTACAACTATAGAAGAATATAGAAAATATATTGAAAAGGATGCAGCGTTAGAGAGACGTTTTCAGTCGGTTAAGGTTGAAGAACCGGGAATAGAAGAAACTGTCGGGATATTAAAAGGTTTAAGAAGCAGATACGAACAGCATCATCAGGTTACAATTACAGATGGTGCCATAAAAGCAGCAGTTAAGCTTTCTGAAAGATATATAAATGACAGATTCTTGCCGGATAAGGCCATTGATCTTATAGATGAGGCAGCATCAAAGGCAAGACTTAAATCATATACTATGCCTGATGAGATAACTAAGATTGAAGAACAGCTTAATAAGCTTGAAAATGAAAAAGAAGAGGCTGTTAAATCAGAAGCTTTTGAAGAAGCCGGGGAGATAAAGAAAAAACAGGCGAGAAAAAAAGCAAGATTAGAAAAGTTAAAACAGAAATGGGAAGATGATAAAAACAGCTCTAATATAATTGTTGGAGAAGATGAAGTCGCAGATGTAGTATCAGCGTGGACAAGAATACCGGTTCAGCGTATTGCACAAGCTGAAACAGAAAGACTTATAAAGCTTGAAGAAACACTTCATAACCGTGTAATTGGACAGGATGAGGCAGTTACTGCAATCGCAAAGGCCATCAGAAGAGGCAGAGTCGGTTTAAAGGATCCTAACAGACCTATTGGTTCATTTTTATTCCTTGGACCTACCGGTGTAGGTAAGACAGAATTATCAAAGGCACTTGCTGATGCTATGTTTGGAACGGAGAGTGCATTGATACGGGTTGATATGTCAGAATTTATGGAGAAGCACACAGTGTCAAAGCTCATTGGTTCACCTCCTGGATATGTAGGTTATGATGAGGGGGGACAATTAAGTGAAAAGGTAAGACGTAACCCATATTCTGTAATATTGTTTGATGAGGTTGAGAAGGCACATCCTGATGTATTTAATGTACTCTTACAGGTGCTTGATGACGGACATATAACTGATTCGACAGGAAGAGTTGTTGATTTTAAAAATACTGTAATTATAATGACATCTAATGCAGGAGCAGAAAATATAGTGGCACCAAAGACATTAGGCTTTGCAACGGCTACAGATGAAAAGCAGAACCATGAGAATATGAAGAGTAAGGTTATGGATGAGGTCAAAAGGATATTTAAGCCTGAATTTATCAACCGTATAGATGAAATAATAGTATTCCATATGCTTAATAAAGAGCAGATTGCAAAGATAGTAGATATAATGATTAATACAGTAAATAAAAGAACTCTTGAGCAGATGAAGATATCTATAGAGCTTGATGATGAAGCTAAAAAATATATTGTCGAAAAAGGCTATGATGAAAAATATGGTGCAAGACCACTAAGAAGAACAATTCAGAATGAAATAGAAGACAATATAGCCGAGAAGATACTTGAAGGAAAGATAAAGGAAGGTAACAAGGTCAAAGTATCTGTAAAAGATGGAACTCTTGATTTTTCTCTTAAGAGAGGAATAAATAAATAGTACAAATAAATAGATTATTTTGAGCTTTTTTTATAAAATACTAGCTTATTTTGTTGAAGCATAGTATAATAAGGTATACCAGTAGATATACGGAACAATAGAATAGGAGGACAAATAGATGCCAGTAGTTAATGAGTTGATTCGTTCGGAAAAGGATGGAAAACTTAGTTTTGGTAACTATAAATTAGATACTAAGTCAAAATTATCAGATTTTGAGCATTGTGGTGATTCATATAAGGTTAAGACTTTCAATGAGATAACAAAGTTAGAACGTAATGGTTCATTTGTATATGAATCTGTACCGGGAACAGCTGTTAATGGTTATTCAGAAACTGATGGTGGTGTAAGCTTTTTAGTTGAAGGTGTTGAAGATGCACAGATAACACTTGAGTTAGAAGAAGGTGCAGAATATGAGATTACCATTAATGGAGAATCAGCAGGCATAATGAAGACTAATATGGGTGGAAAGCTTGTATTATCTGTTGAATTTGATGGTGATAAGGCAGTAGCTGTTGATGTTAAGAAAGTAGGTTAATTATTATATGGCCGGTGTACGTTTTTTGACTACATGCTTAAAAGGTATATAATAATATATTGCTAATTTAATATAATTTATAAAATGGAGCTGTTGTGCTAATGGAGATTTATACAAGATATAGTAATTATTATAAGAATATCTATATCATACATGAATCTTTTGGCATGATAGCTCTTTTTTAGCATATTATGAAAATAATAATGAGTTTATTTTTATAAGTGCATATAATGTAATTCTTATATATATAAGCAAAGTATAATGACATTGACAGCAGGTGGAAAATGATTTGAATGAATTTCTTATTGTTTATTTGTAACAGTATTATTTAGAAATGATAGTGATATGATAAGCAAGTCTGATAGACTATTTTATCATTAGTATATAAAAATGGATATTTGTGTAGCAGGCAGCACAAATAATAATTATTGCAGAGTCAAATCTGACATTTGGCCCGCGATTCCTCCGGCATTAAAATTCCTGCGGAATGGAGATTAATATGGCAAAAACAAAAAATACGGCTTTTTTTTGCAGAGAGTGCGGATATGAGTCGGCAAAGTGGTCAGGGCAGTGTCCGGCTTGCAAGGAATGGAATACATTTGTAGAAGAGCCGGTGGCAACAGAAAAAAAGACAAAGGGTATAGTAAATGTTGGCATATCAACGGGAAGAAAGACAGATGTAAAACCATCGACATTTTCACAGATAAGTACACAGGATAAGGACAGAATGTCAACCGGAATTGCAGAGCTGGACCGTGTACTGGGTGGAGGAGTAGTAGAAGGTTCGCTTGTTCTTGTGGGAGGAGATCCCGGAATAGGTAAATCGACATTATTACTTCAGATGTGTAATAATATGGCATCTGACAATAGAAAGGTATTATATATTTCGGGAGAAGAATCACTAAAACAGATTAAGATAAGGGCGGAAAGACTTGGAAGCAGTAATGAAAGTATGCTTCTTTTGTGCGAAACTAACCTTGAAATTATTGAAAATGTCCTAAAAGAAGAGAAACCTGATATTGTAATTATAGATTCAATCCAGACTATGTACAGGGAGGAAATATCATCGGCACCGGGAAGTGTAAGTCAGGTAAGAGAATCGACATCGGTGCTTATGCAGCTTGCCAAAGGACTTGGAATATCAATATTTATTGTTGGACATGTGACAAAAGAGGGGGTAGTTGCAGGTCCTAGGGTATTGGAACATATGGTTGATACCGTATTATATTTTGAAGGTGACAGAAATGCGGCATACAGAATATTAAGAGGCGTAAAAAACAGATTTGGTTCAACTAATGAAATTGGGGTGTTTGAGATGATGGATAAAGGACTTGCGGAAGTGGAGAATCCATCAGAGTACATGTTAAATGGAAGGGCAGAAGAAGCTTCTGGTTCAGTAGTTGTATGTCTTATAGAAGGAACAAGACCTTTGCTTGTGGAAATACAGGCATTAGTGTGTGATTCTAATTTTGGTCTGCCAAGAAGAACAGCAGCAGGTACGGATTATAACAGAGTGAATCTTTTAATGGCGGTATTAGAAAAAAGAGCCGGAATACATATGTCAGGTAGCGATGCCTATGTTAATATAGCAGGCGGTATAAAGGTGAATGAACCGGCACTTGACCTTGGACTTGTTATGGCATTGGTGAGCAGCTATAAGAACAGGCCGGTCAGTGATAAAACGATAATATTTGGAGAGGTAGGACTTGCCGGGGAAGTAAGGGCTGTCAGTCAGGTACAGGTAAGAATTAATGAAGCAGTCAAATTAGGATTTGAAACATGTATAGTACCATATGTATGCTTGAAAAATATCAGAAAAACTGATAAAATAAATATAATTGGTGTGCAAAATATAAGTGAAGCGATTAGATTTATTTAGGCAGAAGTTGTTTATAAAGACACTAAAGAATGGAGATTATTATGGCGGAAGATATGTTAATGAAGAATTTAGCGGATATTCTTAATGGTTTGGATGATTCGCAGGAAAGACTTGAAAAGAATGCATTTGATGTTATCAATTCATCAGATACATCTTTGAATCTTGTAAAGGAAAGTATTGGTAATGTTGAGGAGATTCTTAACATGATAGATAATCTTAACAGGATTGTCGAAGAATCATCAGCTAAGATTAAGGAACTTGAAAATCTGTCTAAAAAGATAGAGGAATTTGCATCAGTAATTGCTTCTATTTCTAATAGAACTAATATATTGTCTCTTAACGCATCAATAGAGGCTGCAAGGGCAGGAGAACATGGAAGAGGATTTGCAGTTGTAGCAGGTGAAGTAAGGAATCTTGCATCACAGTCTGCCAAGTCATCTAAGGAGATTACAGATACGATTAACAAGGTTCAAACATCAGTTAAAGAGACTGTTGAGTCGATGAACAATATATATGACAGTGCCACACACCAGAAAGCTAAGGCAGACAGTGTAGGACAGGTGCTTAATAAAGTTGTTGATGCTGCTTATACAGCTAATGAACTTGCAAGAAATATTGAAAATGAAATTGCATACCAGAGAGATATTACAGATAAGGCCAAAAATACTATAAATGGCTGATAATTAAGAAAGTTATTTTAGATTTATAGTCTGATATATGTTAAAAACAGACTGCCAGTTAATAAGTTTTATACGGGATATAGGATATTATATAAAGAACTATATCGTGTATAATACTGCTTATTGAGGCAGTCTTTTGTTTCGTATATAGAGTATAACGAAAATAAAAATCAAAAAAACGAAAAAAATAAAAAAAGATGTTGACATTTGTAACAATGAATGGTAATATAATCAAGTCGCCGCGAGACACGGCAACAAAACAATAAATAGAATTCAACTTCTAAATATTCTTTTGAATGATTTTGATAAAGATGTTTAGAAAGTTAGTTGGATTATGAACATTGATAATTGAACAGTAAAACAACCTTGAAAATTCTT
>URAI01000046.1 GCA_900545725.1 uncultured Eubacterium sp. | reverse complement strand
CCTTTCATATTGTGTATATTCAGGTGTTATATCAGCACTTGTATATCCAATTGAAGCACACTGGATATGGGGCGGCGGCTGGTTAGCACAGTTAGGCTTCCATGATTTCGCAGGTTCATGTTGTATACATATGGTAGGTGGTATCTCAGCTATCATAGGAGCTAAAATACTTGGACCACGTATCGGTAAGTTTGTTAAGGATGAGAAGGGTAAGGTAGTAAAGGTAAATGCGTTTCCCGGACACAGCATCCCTCTTGGAGCGCTCGGTGTATTCATATTATGGTTCGGCTGGTATGGCTTCAACGGCGCTGCTTGTACTACAATCGAAGATCTTGGATCAGTATTCCTCACAACAACAATAGCACCATCGGTAGCAACAGTAACATGTATGATATTTACATGGATTAAGTATAAAAAGCCAGATGTTTCAATGTGTCTTAATGCATCACTTGCAGGACTTGTTGCCATCACGGCATCCTGCGATGTTACTGACTGCGCAGGTTCATTTATTATAGGAGCTGTAGCAGGTGTGCTCGTTGTGTTTGGAGTATGGCTTCTTGATTATAAACTTAAGATTGATGACCCTGTAGGTGCCGTTGCAGTACATATGATGAATGGTATCTGGGGAACATTTGCCGTAGGTCTTTTTGCAACAAAATCAGCACCGGGATTTCAGATTGCACTTGACGGTGGAGCAATAAAAGCTGAGGGACTTTTCTATGGCGGCGGATTTACACAGCTTGGACTTCAGATAGTAGGAATGGCAGCAACAATAGCATGGACGATTGTTACTATTACGATTACATTCCTTGCAATCAAACATACATTGGGACTTAGAGTGTCTGCAGAAGAAGAACTTCAGGGTCTTGATTCAGTTGAACATGGTCTTTCATCAGCATATGCAGACTTTATGCCGGCGGGAAATATGTTCTACTCAGCAGGTACATCAGTTGAGACCCTTAAGGGAAATGTGCCTATTGATAAAGCTGTCGAGGTTACAAATGTATCAACGGCATCAGCACCAAAACCTGCTGCCTATAAGAAAACTGAAACTGAAAAGAATGAGGAAATTCCAAAACTTACAAAAGTTTCTATCATATGCAAACAGAGTAAATTTGAGGATCTTAAGGAATCACTTAACAATATCGGTGTAAACGGTCTTACGGTAACGCAGGTGCTTGGCTGTGGAACTCAGAAGGGTATGACTACAAAATATCGTGGTGCAGAACTTGATGTTGTACTTCTTCCTAAGATGAAAGTCGAGGTTGTTGTCAGTGCCGTTCCTGTAGAAACTGTTATAGATACAGCTAAGAAAGCACTCTATACAGGAAATATCGGAGATGGAAAGATATTTGTATATGATGTTGAGGATGTTATCAAGGTTCGTACAGGAGAGACGGGTTATGATGCTCTTCAGGGAACAGATGATTAATCAGATAAAATATTAAAAAAATAATAATCCAATGTAATTAACAAAACTGCCGCATTAAGATTCGTTTATGCGGCAGTTTTATTTATGGTTAATATATGTGTGAGTTAATATATGTGTATTAACATTATACAATTTATTTTAGATATGATATAATATCATAAAGTACGTGCTGGATAAGTTGTATTCTATAAATGGGCAGATTTAAAATATTGTACAGATTTGTCCGTGTTAAAAAGATATCTGTTAATTAATTTGACACAATGTATTTGGGTCAAGACAACAGAGATTGTTTTTATTTATTTTTCTGTATTTGCTTATTTATAGTTGTATTGTAATCTGGCACATAAATTTTTAATAAAGGAAAATTTGAAAATGAATATCAGAAGAGCAGAAGAAAAGGATATACCAAGACTTATAGATTTATTACAGCAGGTGCTGGAGATACATGCAGATATCAGACCTGATATTTTTATTTCAGGTACAACAAAATATACAAAAGCTGAACTTTCGCAAATGATTAAGGATGATAATAAGCCGGTTTTTGTTGCGGTCAATGAGAAAGATGTGTGTATAGGATATTCATTCTGTCAGATAAAAGAACAGCCGTTTTCAAATAACATGGTATCATTTAAATCAATATTTATTGATGATTTGTGTGTTGATTCATCAGTGAGGGGGCAGCGTATAGGAGAGCATTTGTTTGAATATGTAAAAGAAGAGGCAAAAAGGCTTGGCTGTTATGAGGTGACACTTAATGTGTGGTCAGGCAATACATCTGCTGAAAAATTTTACGAGAAGATGGGAATGAAGACTAAGGAAAGACAGATGGAATATATATTAAAATAGTAATGATTACTATTGCTATTTTTGCAATGCAGTGTTAAGATAAAGGAGAATTATGGTAATGCAAGTTATATACAGATATTATTAATTTGTCTGCATATAATATGTGCTTATATAAATTTTATTTATTAATGCATAATTAACTTTGGAAAATGGAGGAACATTATAATGAGTACATTTAATATTTCAGATTCAGTAATTTATGTTGGTGCAGATGATAAAAAATTAGATTTATTTGAAAGTCAGTATAAGATACCGGATGGTGTCTCTTATAATTCATATGTTATAAAGGACAGCAAGATGGTTGTAATGGATACGGTGGATAATCGTGCAACTGATATGTGGTTTGATAATCTTGAAGAGGCATTTGCCGGAAAAGCACCTGATTATCTTGTGATTTCGCATCTTGAGCCTGATCATGCAGGAAATATCCAGAGATTTTTAATGAAATATCCCGATACAATTGTTGTTACAAATGCTAAAGCATTTTCAATGCTTCCACAGTTCTTTGACTTAAAACTGGATGACAGTAAGAAGATTGTTGTTAAAGAAGGCGATACATTAAATATAGGAAAGCATACACTTACATTTGTAATGGCACCTATGGTTCACTGGCCTGAGGTTATGGTTGCTTATGAGCAGACGGAAAAGATTCTTTTTAGTGCCGATGGATTTGGCAGGTTTGGAGCGTTAAATGGCAATGTTATTTATGACAGGGCTGAAAATGACGGTGATGATGTATCATGGGCAGAGGAAGCTAGAAGATATTTTATAAATATAGTTGGAAAATACGGTCCTAGTGTACAGGCTCTTTTAAAGAAAGCAGCAGCACTTGACATTAAGACAATTGCTCCACTTCACGGACCTGTACTTAAAGGTAATCTTGGATATTTTATAGATAAATACATGACATGGAGTTCATATAAGGCAGAGCATAATGGAACAGTAGTAGCATATGCTTCAATTCATGGAAATACAGCCACAGCAGCTAAGAAATTTGCAGAGCTTTTAAAGGATGCAGGTGAAGAAAATGTAGCGGTATTTGACCTTTCAAGAGATGATATGGCACAGGCGGTTGCAAAAGCATTTGAATATGATAAACTCGTGCTTGCAGGAATAACATATGACGGTGTGCTTATGCCTTGCATGGAAGATTATCTGTATCATTTAAAGATAAAGAACTATCAGAACAGAAAAGCTGCTATTATAGAAAACGGAACGTGGGGTCCTGTAGCTGCTAATTTAATCAGGAAATATCTTGAAACAATGAAGCAGATAGAAGTATGTGAACAGGTAGTGACAATAAAATCCGTAATGAATGATGCCAACGAAGAGCAGATGAAGACAGCAATATCACAGCTTTTATAATGTGATTTTTAAAATGTAGAGTGGCAGTAGCGGATTGTATTGAAAATTTTGAAACATATGGTGAGTGCTTAGAAATTCTTAGCACTCATCCATCGTTTTAAAATTTCCAATACAATCCGCTACTGCCATTCTACACCCCGTTTTCAACAAATCCTAATTTTAATTGTAAAAATGAATTGAAATGAAATAATCTATATGATATAATGATTTTCAGTTTATAAACAAAAGGAGGTATTGTCGTGAAACATATTAAGACAATCAGCAACCGTGTATTAAAGGACACAATGAAGAATGGCGGATGTGGCGAATGTCAGACATCATGTCAGTCAGCTTGTAAGACATCTTGTACAGTTGGAAATCAGAGCTGCGAGAACAAGAATAACTAATATTTTCAATGGGTAAGAGAGTGTTAAGACATTTCGGCACTCTCTTATTTTCACGGGTTACTATCTGTATTAACAGGTAGTAACCTGTAATTTATGTGGGTGAAAGCCTTGGCATGTATTTAAAATATGCTTTATAAAACAGGAATAATTCCTGATTTAATGTATTTTATGCACAATTGTGCAAGAGTGAGGAAGAAATGGTACATCAGTATAAAAATAATGGTTATAACATCGTATTAGATGTTAATAGTGGAGCGGTTCATGTAGTTGATGATGTAGTATATGATACACTTGAATTATATGAAGATAATACACTTGAAGAGATAATAGAAAAGTTAGAAGAAAAGTATCCTGATTACAGCGTAAGGGAAGCGTATTCGGAGATTACAGAATTAAAGGAAGCAGGACAGCTTTTCACAGAGGATATATATGAGAATTATATAGATTCGTTTAAGGACAGACCTACTGTGGTTAAGGCACTCTGTCTTCATATAGCACATGATTGTAACCTTGCATGTAAATATTGCTTTGCAGAGGAAGGTGAATATCATGGAAGAAGAGCTTTAATGAGCTTTGAGGTAGGTAAGAAGGCACTTGATTTCCTTGTTGCCAATTCGGGTTCAAGAAGAAATCTTGAGGTCGATTTCTTTGGTGGAGAGCCTACAATGAACTTTGAAGTTGTAAAGCAGCTTGTTGAATATGGAAGAAGCATTGAAGAGGCTAATAATAAGAAGTTCAGATTTACACTTACAACTAATGGTATTCTTCTTAATGATGATATACTTGAATTTGCTAACAAAGAGATGTCTAATATTGTATTGAGTATTGATGGACGTAAGGAGATTAATGACCTTATGCGTCCTACAAGAAATAATCATGGCAGCTCTTATGATATTATTATGCCAAAGTTTAAGAAGGTTGCAGAGAGCAGAAATCAGATGAATTATTATGTAAGAGGAACATTTACACATAATAATCTTGATTTTTCTAAGGATGTATTCCATCTTGCAGATGAGGGCTTTGAACAGATATCAGTTGAGCCTGTTGTGGCTCAGCCTACAGATAGTTATGCTATAAGAGAAGAGGATATTCCTACAATATTAGAACAGTATGATATACTTGCAAAGGAACTTGTAAAGAGAAAAAAACAGGGCAATGGCTTTAATTTCTTCCACTTTATGATTGACTTAAACGGAGGACCATGTGTTGCTAAGAGATTATCAGGCTGTGGTTCGGGCTGTGAATATCTTGCTGTGACACCTTGGGGGGATTTTTACCCATGTCATCAGTTCGTTGGTAATGAGGATTTCCTTATGGGTAATGTAGATGAGGGAATCATCAGAAATGATATAGTAGAAGAATTTAAGAGTTGTAACGTATATTCAAAGGAAAAATGTAAGAATTGTTTTGCCAAGTTTTTCTGTAGTGGTGGATGTGCGGCTAATTCGTATAATTTCCATGGCAATATAAATGATGCTTATGATGTTGGATGTGAATTACAAAGAAAGAGAGTTGAGTGCGCTATTATGATAAAGGCTGCACTTGCTGATAAATAGTAAAATTATATAAGGCGAAGGGAGATTTACGGACAATGAAGTATGGCATGAAGAAAAAAATCGGCTATTCTATCATTATCATTGCAATGCTTGTAGGATTTACACTTATAGCTATATTTGGTGTTGATTCTAATGGTTCAGGCAGTGCAAAGGACATTAATCTGGGTCTTGATCTTGCTGGTGGTGTAAGTATTACTTACGAAGTACAGGAAGACAACCCAAGTACTCAGGATATGGAGGATACAATCTATAAGCTGGAAAAGCGTATAGAGGGTAAGAGTACAGAATCACAGGTGTATCAGGCAGGTAATAACAGAATTACGGTTGAGATACCTGGTGTTACAGATGCTAACAGCATCCTTGAAGAATTAGGAACACCTGGTTCTTTGGAATTTATCGATTCAACTAATTATTCTGCATGGTCAAATGGAGAAGATTACACAGCGCTTCTTACAGGTTCTGATGTAAAGAGTGCCCAGGCTTATACAGACACTTCTTCATCTTCATCAACATCTTATGGTGTACAGCTTACATTTACAGATGATGGTGCTAAGAAGTTTGAAGAGGCTACAGGTGCTAATGTAGGAAATATTATTTATATTATCTATGATGGACAGGTAGTAAGTGCACCACGAGTTGAGACAACTATTTCAGGTGGTACAGCATCTATTACTAATATGGAATCATATGATACGGCAGATACACTTGCTACATTCGTAAGAATTGGTTCTATTCCGCTTACACTTAATGAAGTAAGCTCTAATATTGTAGGTGCCCAGTTAGGTAAGGATGCAATAAGAACAAGTCTTTATGCGGCTATCTTAGGACTTATCCTTCTTTGTGCATTTATGATTGTTGTATATAGAATACCGGGTGTTGTTGCAACATTTGCATTATGGATATATACAGCACTTGTACTTATCCTTGTAAGTGTATATGACCTTACACTTACACTTCCTGGTATTGCAGGTATTATTCTTGGTATTGGTATGGCGGTAGATGCTAATGTTATTATCTATTCACGTATCAGGGAAGAGCTTGGTGCAGGAAGAAATGTTGAATCAGCTATTAAAGCAGGTTACAGCAAGGCTACATCAGCTATCGTCGATGGTAATATTACAACACTTATAGCTGCGGCAGTACTTTACATATTTGGTTCAGGTCCTATTAAGGGATTTGCTACAACACTTGCTGTTGGTATCGTGGTATCAATGTTTACAGCACTTGTAATTACAAGAGTTATTATGAAGCTGTTCTACAACTTTGGACTTAAGGATGCCAAATGGTATGGTAAGACTGTACATAAAAAGAGATTTAACGTACTTGGCATCAGAAAGTATTGTTTTATTTGTTCTGCAGTTATAATTATTGCCGGATTTGTCGGAATGGCAGCATTTAATGCAACAGGACATAAGATACTTAATTTCAGTCTTGAGTTTGTAGGTGGTACAACAACTACATTTACATTTGATAGGGAATATTCACAGCAGGAAATTGAAAATGATATTATACCTGTAATTACGAAAGCTACAGGTGTTGCATCAGTACAGCAGCAGAAGGTTCAGGATAGTACACAGGTTACATTTAAGACTGTTGATTTAAGTCTTGAACAGAGAGAAGAGATGGAAACAGCTGTTAAGGATAAGTTCCCTGTTAAAGACGGAACAATAGTTGAATCTGATACAATCAGTTCATCAGTAAGTTCTACAATGAAGAGGGATGCATTTGTATCAGTAATTATTGCTACTATATTTATGCTTATCTATATCTGGTTCAGATTCAGGGATATTAAGTTTGCTACGGCAGCAGTTGTTGCGTTACTTCACGATGTATTTGTTGTTCTTGCATTTTATGCTCTTGCAAGAGTTCAGGTTGGTACAACATTTATTGCATGTATGCTTACAATAGTAGGTTACTCAATTAATGCGACAATTATTATCTTTGACCGTATCAGAGAGAACTTAAAGAGTGCAGATTCAAGAACTAATATTACAGAACTTGTAAATGATGCTATAACTAATACATTTACAAGAACAGTTAATACATCACTTACAACATTTATAATGTTATTTACATTATTTATCTTTGGTGTTTCTTCTGTAAGAGAATTTGCACTGCCGCTTATGGTCGGTGTTGTATGCGGTGCTTACTCATCAGTATGTATCACAAGTGCACTCTGGTATGTAATGGGTGGTAAAAAACGTGGTGTTGTTGAAGAAGAAAAAAGAAAGTCAGCTCCTAAGATTGATAAGGATGGAGCACAGGTATAGTATTTGTAATTAATGTGTGATGTTGACATTTGATTTAAGTAATAAAGATATGAACATGTTAATTAGTTGCGGATTACAATTGAGTATATATTAAAAAGGATGTTTGGGTTGAAGAATTTGACCCAAACATTCTTGCGTTATGGAGATAGTGTGGAAACATAAGCCTGATAGTTTATTTTTGCACAAGTTCATAAATGAACTGGCTATTTGTGCCGCAGGCGTCACAAATCAGCCTTTATCGCAGGGTCCAATATGATATTTGGTTTGCGATTTCTCCAGCATTAAAAATGCCTGCGGAATGGAGATTAATGTGATAAGAGGTTCTGGAAGCAAGTGGATGGTATATTCTAAAAAGGCGGATTTTAAAGGAATCCAGGCTAAGTATGGAATAGATCAGGTTATTGCAAGAATTATGAGAAACAGAGATGTTATTACGGATGAGGATATTAATATGTATCTTAATGGCGGATTAGAAGTTATGCATGATGCTCTAAAGATGAAAGATTTATCCAAAGCAGTTGATATCCTGATTGATAAGATTAATAGTCATAAGAAAATCCGTATAATAGGAGATTATGATATAGATGGGGTGTGTTCAATTACAATACTTTACAAAGCATTTAAAAGAGCAGGAGCAGATATTGACTACGTTGTTCCTCACAGAATTAAAGATGGATATGGTATTAATGAACATCTTATTGATAATGCATATAATGATGGAATTGATACTATTATAACCTGTGATAATGGAATTGCAGCAATTGACCAGATTAATTATGGGAAATCTAAAGGTATGACAATTATTGTAACGGACCACCATGATATACCATTTGAATATGATGAAAATGGCAATAAAAAATATAAATCATCAGAGGCAGATGCTATAGTAGACCCTAAGCAGGAGGAGTGTTTATATCCATTTGAATTATTGTGTGGTGCAGGGGTTGCATTTAAAGTTGTAAGCGTATTATATGACAGATTGGGGCTGGATAAGGAAGAGCTTAAGGATTATGCGGAATTTATGGCAATAGCAACCGTTGGCGACGTGGTAGATTTAAAGGATGAAAACAGAGTTATTGTAAAATATGGACTTAAGCATATAGCAGTGACCAGAAATAATGGACTGCGTGCACTTATTGAGCTGTGCCAGTTAGATATAACTAACTTAAGTGCTTATCATATAGGCTTTGTGATAGGTCCATGTATTAATGCCAGCGGAAGACTTGAAACTGCAAAAAAATCAATAGAATTATTTTTAAGTGAGACGACGGCAGATGCTTATGCGAGAGCGACAGAATTAAAGGAGCTTAATGATGAGCGTAAGCAGATGACAGAGGATGAGGCTGAAAAAGCTGTGGTAATGGTTGAATCGTCTGATATGATGGATGATAATGTGCTGGTGGTGTATCTTCCTGACTGCCATGAAAGTATCGCGGGAATTATCGCAGGAAGATTAAGAGAAAGATTTTATAAGCCGGTATTAGTGATAACTAATGCAGAAGATGGCGCAAAGGGTTCGGGAAGGTCGATTGATGGATATAACATGTTTGAAGAGATATCAAAATGTGCAGGACTTCTCACTAAGTTCGGCGGTCATCCTATGGCAGCAGGACTTTCACTTCCGACTGAGAATATCGAACCATTAAGACGACAGCTTAATATTAACCAGACACTTACAGATAAAGACTTAACACCGGTCGTATGGATAGATGTGCCTATGCCTGTAGGCTATGTGACGATGCGGCTGGTAGAACAGTTAAAAGTGCTTGAACCGTTTGGAAAAGGAAATGAAAAACCAATATTTGCAGATAGAAATCTTACGGTCAAATCTTCAAGGATTATAGGTAAGAATAAGAATGTACTTAAAATGCAGCTTGAAAGTGAAGACGGACATCTTGTGGATGCGATTATGTTCCATGTTGTTGATGAACTGATACCATTTAAGGATACCAGGATATCTATGGTATATTATCCTGATATTAATGAGTTTAATGGAAACAGGTCACTGCAGTTTATAGTGCAGGAGTGGCAGTTTTGTAAGTGATTTTTTGAAAAAAGGGGTGTAGAAAGGCTTGTATCCTGAATTGTGAAACGATGGATGGACACTAAAAAAGTTTAAATTTCAATTTTTGTATGATTATATTTGACACATTCCATTTTCTAAGGTTATGATATAGGAGTTAGGGATATATTTTTGGGGTTAGTTATGCATAACTTATGATACCATTTATTAAGCAGAATTAACCAAAGATTAAGGAGATATGAAGGGAGAATGAAAATGAGATTATTAAAAAAAGCAGCGGCAGTATGTATGTCAGTAATGCTTGGAACAATGATATTTGCAGGATGCGGTTCATCTTCGGCAACAGAAAGTAAGACAACACAGGCACAGCAGGAAGAAAAAACACAGGAATATGTAAAACAGGATATTGAAGTTGCGGCACTTAAAGGACCTACAGCTATAGGCATGGTTAAGATTATGGACGATGCTAAAAATGGCAATGCACAGAATAATTATAATTTCCATATAGAGGCGACAGCGGATGCATTTACAACGCAGCTTATTAAGGGAGATATCCAGATTGCAGCCCTTCCTTGTAATGCAGCAGCGACACTTTACAATAAGAGCAATGGCAAGATTCAGGTGCTTGGAATTAATACACTTGGTGTATTATATATTCTTGATACAGGTTCAGGAGTACAGAATGTGGCAGACCTTAAGGGAAAGACAATATATAGTACAGGAAAGGGAACGACACCTGAATATACTTTAAGATACCTTCTTAAGTCGGCAGGGATAGATCCTGATAATGATGTCAATATTGAATTTAAGTCAGAAGCTTCTGAGGTTGCGGCAGTTATGACACAGAGTAGTGAAGAGGTCGTTGCAATGCTTCCACAGCCATATGTAACTACAGTGCTTGCTAATAATTCTAATGCAAGAATTGCCCTTGATGTTACAAAGGAATGGGAAAAACTTGCCGGAAGTGACAGCACGGTTGTTACAGGTGTAGTCGTAGTTAATACTGAATATTATAAGAATAACAGGCAGGCTGTTGACAGATTTGTAGAGGAATATAAAAAATCTTCTGATTATGTCAATGCAAATGTAGATGAAGCAGCACAGCTGGTAGAAGATTTTGATATATTCAAAGCAGCAGTAGCAAAGATGGCAATACCGGCATGTAATATTACATTTATAAATGGCAGTCAGATGAAGACTAAGATTAGTAATTATCTTAAGGTATTATTTGATGAAAATGAGGCCGCAGTAGGCGGTAAGCTGCCGGATGATGGATTTTATATCCAGTAGTTAAAATGGAGAAGTAAATGAACGAAGAATTATTAATATTTTGGAATAATATAAAGAATAATACACAGGTAAGACAGAGTGTAAGCAAAATCAGAAGCCTGATAAAGAATGAGAATATACATGATGAATTTGCAAAGCTTTTATATGGCAATGAAAATGTGCTGACAGAACAGATGGACAGTGATGATGCCAAAACAAGAAAAAATATAGCACTCCTTATAGGAGATATGGCAGACTGTTATCTTGGTAATGATATGGCTGATATGCTTATGGAGCTTTTATATAATTCATATAAAAAAGAGCTGCAGTTATTTGTAAAGCCATCATATCTTATGGCTCTTGGCAATTTTGATTACAGGACTTATATAAACAAACTTAAAAAAGATTTTAAGGAATTGGAAAAGCAGCCGGACGTGCCGGAAAATAAGAAACATAATGATGAGCAGAAAAGAATTATTTCTAATATGCTTATAGATATAGAGGGCGTGAAAAGACATAGATTTACAGGTGGAAATGTTCTGTCTAATATTATTCTTACAGCCAATAGAAAGCATGTAGATACGGTAGCGGAGCAGCTGCTTACAATTGATGGCATTGATAAGACACGTATTAAGACATTTCCGGCAGGGGTTATGGCAGCTACGGATAAGCTTGATGAGATAATGAACATAAGGACATTTGATGAGATGCTATTCAGAGTCGCAGGAATGACGGTACTTGATAATGACAGTATGTTGGCTGCAAAGCAGATTGCTGATGGTGATTTGCTTAAGTTTCTTAACAAAAGACATGATAACAGAGAGGAAAGACCGTATTATTTCAGAGTTGAACTAAGGAGTAAAATGGACATGAGGTCTAAGAGTGTATTTGTTAAAAAGTTCTCAAATGCTCTTGAAAATTATACAGACCGTAAACTGATAAATAGCAAGTCAGAATATGAGTTTGAATTAAGACTGATTGAAAATAAAGACGGAAAATTCAATTGTATGGTTAAGTTATATACACACAATGACAACAGGTTTGCATACAGGATTGAAAGCTCAGCAACAAGCATGAAGCCTGTCAATGCTGCCTTGATTGTGGAACTTTCCAGAAAATATATGAAAGAGGATGCACAGGTGCTTGACCCATTCTGTGGAACTGCAACTCTTCTTATTGAGAGGCAGAAAGAAGTCAAAGGCAATACATCCTATGGTATTGATATAAGTGCAGATAATATAGAGAAGGCTAAGATAAATACAGAAGCCGCCGGACAGATTATACATTTTATTAATAAAGACTTTTTTGAATTTACGCATGAATATCTTTTTGATGAGATAATAACAGATATGCCTTTTGAAACGGCCAATAAATCCCATGAAGATATAAGACAGATATACAGACTGTTCTTTACAAATGCAGTAAGATATCTTAAAAATGATGGAGTAATCATTATGTATACACATAACAGAGAGTTTGTTAAAGAATATGCAAAGGCGGCAGGCTTTGAAATATTAGAACATCAGATAATATTTGAAAAAGCCGGAACTGACTTATATATAATGAGGGCTTCTGATTGATTTTTAAAATATGTAAGATGATGGCAGGGAAAACTTAACGTCTTGATATTGACCCTTGAAAATGGTATAATACAAAAATATGTTATGCGAATGGAGGTTGGTAAGATGGCAGCGAGTGGAAGTGCGGGTGCGGCAAAGCAGACATCGGGCAGCACAACAAAAAGTACATCCAGAAGTAAAAATACATCATCTAAATCAAATACAACAGCCAGAAAAAGCCCGGCAAAGAAAAAGACATCAGGACACACCGGTGCCAGGTCTAAAAAACAACAGCAGATTCGTAGGGACGAGATGAAAGATAATATAATTGTACTAGCAATGATAGCCTGTACAATTATTTTACTGTTAAGCAATTTTAATCTTGCAGGAAGTATTGGCGAAAAGATAAAGTGGCTTATGTTTGGTCTTATAGGGATAATAGAATATATTTTTCCTGTTATAATGCTTGGAATAGTATTCTTTCTTATATCCAACAGAGAATATATAGAGGTTGCAAGAATTAAATCGGCAGCACTTATAGTACTTATGCTGATGTTTTCATCAGGCTGGCAGAGAATTACAGATAATCCAGTGATAAAGTCAGCTTCTATTGGTGAATTTTTTAAATATTCAGCTAGGAATAAAGGCGGAGGAGGCTTTTTTGGAGGTCTTGTATGCAAGCTGCTTAGCGCACTGGGTCTTTGGGGAAGTCTTGTAGTTATAATAGTTGTTTCAATAATATGCATTATCATAATTACTGAGAGTTCATTTATAAATGGAATGAATACGGTAAGGAGAAAAGGTACAAGAATGGTTCATGCCGCCAGGCAGGATTATGATATATACAGGCAGCATTCAGCAGGCAGGGTAAGAAAAGAAAAACAGGAATTATCTGAGGAAGAGTACCTTGCCATGAGACGTGAAAAGACCGAAGAGAGACTTCGTAAAAGAGACCGGATTAATGAAGAAAAAAAGCTTGCCCGCATGGACAAAAAACATACCGGCGTGACAAAGGATACACAGCTTAAGAAAAAAGAAATGGTTATAGACCCTGTTGATATACATGAGATAACGATTGATGAAGAAGCTTTAAATGATTCTTATAGTAAGGATATATATGATTTATATGAAAATCATACAAATAACAAATATAATGATTCAGAGATATTTAGCAATGATACGGTTGCTGATGATATGACTTCTAATGATACAGCTTTTGATTATGCTGCCCCTGATTATATGATTTCTGATGAGGAACATACTGATATGTATAACAGCAGTGATAAAACAGCGGGTATGCATAAGGATAAAGCCATGCAGGCTGATGAAGCATATAATAAGGCTGCGGCTGATAAGGATACATATCCTGTATCACCACATGCACAGGATATATATGAGCTTGAAGAACTTCCAGATAAAAGCGATGATGATGAGCTTATTAACAGAGTATCAGAAAAGCTTGGCGAGATGGCTGAAAAGACACAGCAGGAAGCAGAGTATGATACACAGCTTTATGAACAGGATAGTAATATATCAGAAAATATAAATATATCAGATATTTATGATACAGATAGTGACGGTAACAGATATGACAGTAATACAGGTGAAATCATCCATGAAGCAGAGAAGATACCATCGGCAGCAGATGATCTGGTATCAGCTGATGGTGGCATAAAAAGGTCTGATAGCAGATGCTTTAATAATGGCGATAAAGGCAATAATGATGATAATGCAAAATTATCAAAGCCATATGTATTTCCACCATTACATCTGCTTAATAAGAATATTAATGCAGATGGTACAGATACGATGGAGCAGAAGCGTGCAACGGCTAACAGATTACAACAGACTCTAAAGACATTTGGCGTTGATGTTAAGATTACAGATATAAGCTGTGGACCGTCTGTTACAAGATACGAGCTTCAACCTAAGATGGGTGTTAAGGTGAGTAAGATTGTATCACTGGCCGATGATATCAAACTTAATCTTGCAGCAGCAGATATACGAATTGAGGCACCTATACCGGGGAAAGCCGCTGTTGGTATAGAGGTACCTAATAAGAATCCTGAAAGTGTTATGTTAAGGGATATTCTTGATACAGATGTATTTAGAAATCACAAATCCAATATAGCATTTGGCGTAGGTAAGGATATTGCAGGAAAAACCATTGTGGCAGATATACAAAAGATGCCTCATATGCTTATTGCAGGTGCTACAGGCTCTGGTAAATCTGTATGTATTAATACAATTATTATGAGTATTCTGTTTAAAGCAAAGCCGGAAGATGTTAAAATGATAATGGTTGACCCTAAGGTTGTTGAACTTAGTGTATATAATGGTATACCACATCTTATGCTGCCGGTTGTGACTGATTGCAAAAAGGCAGCCGGAGCACTTAACTGGGCTGTTGCAGAAATGGACAGAAGATATAAGCAGTTTGAGTCCGTAGTTGCAAAAAATATTGAAGGATACAATAAAAAGGTTGAAACAATGCAGACACCGGAAGGACAGGAGCCGTTAAAGAAGATGCCACAGCTTGTTATTATTATAGATGAGCTTGCAGATCTTATGATGGTAGCACCGGGAGATGTTGAGACTGCGATATGCCGTCTTGCGCAGCTTGCAAGAGCAGCGGGAATACATCTTGTTATTGCCACACAGAGACCTTCTGTTAATGTTATTACAGGACTTATTAAGGCAAATGTTCCGTCAAGAGTTGCATTTGCCGTATCCTCAGGTGTGGATTCAAGAACTATTATTGATATGAATGGTGCAGAAAAGCTGTTAGGAAAGGGCGACATGTTATTCTATCCGGCAGGATATCCTAAGCCTGTAAGAGTACAGGGCGCATTTGTTTCTGATGAAGAAGTTGTAAGAGTGGTTGATTTTTTGAAAGAACAGGTGCAAAATGAAGAAGTATATAATAACTCAATTTCAGAAGAGATAGATAAGGCTTTGCCGGATGGTGATAAGGCAGACAGTCCGTCAAGAGAAAATGAAAGAGATCCATACTTTGCAGAAGCAGGAAGATTCTTTATTAAGAATGATAAGGGGTCTATCGGAATGCTGCAAAGATATTATAAAATTGGATATAACAGGGCGGCACGCCTTGTCGACCAGCTCACATTTGCAGGAGTGGTCGGGCCTGAGATGGGAACTAAGCCAAGAAAGGTTCTCATGACAGCAGAGGAATTTGAGGAATATTTAAAAAACAATAATTAGCCTTATGGCGGAAAAGAGGAAGAGACATGGGAGTAAAGAGTGATATTGAAATTGCACAGGAAGCTGATATGTTAAACATTGCCGATGTGGCAGCTAAGATTGGTGTAACACCGGATGAGCTTGAGATGTATGGTAAGTACAAGGCTAAGCTTAGTGATGAGCTTTTAAAGAAATGTGATTCTATGGAGGATGGTAAGCTTATTCTTGTAACAGCCATTAATCCTACTCCTACAGGTGAGGGTAAGACTACAATAAGTATAGGTCTTACAGAGGCACTTTGTAAGATGGGTAAAAATGCAATTGCAGCATTAAGAGAGCCATCACTTGGACCATGTTTTGGTATTAAGGGAGGTGCAGCAGGCGGTGGTTATGCACAGGTTGTACCTATGGAAGATCTCAATCTTCATTTCACAGGTGATTTTCATGCCATAACATCAGCTAATAACCTTCTTGCGGCAATGCTTGATAATCATATCCATCAGGGAAATGCATTAAGAATTGATACAAAGAAGATTGTATGGAAAAGATGTATGGATATGAATGAGAGAGAATTAAGAGATATCATTATCGGTGTCGGTTCTAAGGCTAATGGTATAATGAGAGAGGATCATTTTATTATAACAGTTGCCTCAGAGATAATGGCTGTTCTTTGTCTTGCTGAGGATATGGCTGATTTAAAGAAGCGTCTTGGAAGAATTATTGTTGCATATAATCTTGATGGGGACCCTGTAACAGCAGATGAACTTAAGGCTATAGGCTCTATGGCAGTACTTTTAAAGGATGCCATTAAGCCTAATATGATTCAGACACTTGAGAATACTCCTGTGTTCGTACATGGTGGACCATTTGCTAATATTGCACATGGATGTAATTCAGTAAGAGCTACTAAGCTTGCAATGAAGCTTGGTGATTATGCAATTACAGAAGCAGGCTTTGGAGCTGACCTTGGTGCAGAGAAGTTCTTTGATATTAAGTGCAGATATGCAGGACTTAAGCCGGCGGCAGCAGTTATTGTAGCTACAGTTAAGGCTCTTAAGTATAATGCCGGGGTTCCAAAAAATGAGCTTGATAAGCCTGACCTTGAAGCATTAAAGAAGGGAATTGTCAATCTTGATAAGCACATCGAGAATATACATAAATTCGGTGTGCCTGTAATTGTAACACTTAATTCATTTATTACAGATACAGAAGAAGAATATGAATTTATCAAGAAGCATTGCGAAGAAGCCGGCTGTGAATTTGCCTTATCAAAGGTATGGGCAGAAGGCGGAGAAGGCGGAATAGAGCTTGCTAAGAAAGTTCTTGATACCATTGAAAATAAAGAAAGCAGCTTTAAGCCACTCTATAATGATGATATGCCACTTGTAGAAAAGATACAGACAATTGCCAAGGAAATCTACGGCGCAGACGGTGTTAATTTTGCAGATACAGCTAAGAAAGAATTACAGCATATTACAGATATGGGATTTGGACATTTACCTGTATGTATGGCTAAGACACAGTATTCGCTTTCAGATAATCCTAAGCTTCTTGGAAGACCAGAGCATTTTACAATAGATGTAAGAGAAGTATATGTCAATGCAGGCGCAGGCTTTGTTGTAGTTATGACCGGAAAGGTTCTTACAATGCCAGGACTTCCTAAGGTACCTGCAGCAGACAACATAGATTATGATGAAGTAAATGAAAAGATAGTAGGATTATTCTAGCCCGGAATGGAGGTTAATATGCAATTATCAGAATTAGTTGAAAAGCTTGAGATTAATGTTATACAGGGAAGTGTGGATGTTAGTGTTACATCACTTACTTCTGATTCCAGAAAAGTTACTGATGGTACAGCATTCGTATGTATAGCAGGTGCTGTAAGTAACGGACATAAATATATTGCTTCAGCAGTTGAAAACGGAGCTTCTGTTATAGTAGTACAGACCGGTGAAGTAATACCTGATATTCCTGAAAATGTAACCGTTGTGGCAAGTGATAATACTAGAAAAGCCCTTGCATATATGTCAGCAGCATATTTTGGCAATCCTGCCGGTGATTTATTTACAATTGGTATTACAGGAACTAAGGGAAAGACTACAACTACTTACATGATTAAGAATGTATTAGAGGCGTGTGGAATCAAGACAGGTCTTATAGGTACTATTGAGACTATCATAGGAGAAGAAAAGATACCATCATGCAATACAACACCTGAGTCATATCAGATCCATGAATCTTTCAGAAAGATGGCGGCTGCAGGCTGCAAGGCTGTTGTTATGGAAGTATCTTCACAGGGACTTAAGCTTGACAGAACAGCAGGGATAATGTTTGATATAGGTGTATTTACTAATCTTGAACCTGACCATATCGGACCGAATGAACATGAATCTTTTGAGGATTATCTTAATTGTAAAGCTAAGCTTTTTAAGCAGTGTAAGACGGGGATTGTCAATGCTGATGATGAGCACACGCCTCAGATTATCAGGGATTGTATATGTACTATCGAGACATATGGACTTGGAGATAATGCTGATTTAAGAGCAGAAAATATTAACCTGTTCCATGAGAGAGGTAAGATAGGACTGACTTATGACTGTAAGGGTCTTATGGATATGAAGGTTAATCTGTGTCTTCCTGGCAAGTTTTCAGTATACAATTCTTTATGCGCTATAGCAGTAACAAGACATTTTAATGTGGATAAAGATGTACTCGTAAAGACTCTTAGTGAAGTCAGGGTAAAGGGCAGAATTGAGATTGTTCCGGTATCGGACAGATTTACACTTATGATTGATTATGCGCACAATGCGATGTCTCTTGAGAGTATACTTGCAACACTTAAAGAATATAACCCACACAGGCTTGTATGTCTTTTCGGCTGTGGTGGCAACCGCTCAAAGGAGAGAAGATTTGAGATGGGTGAGGTATCTGGCAGACTTGCTGACCTTACGATTATCACATCGGATAATCCTAGATTTGAAGAACCACAGGATATAATTGAGGATATTAAGACAGGTATATCTAAGACGACAGGAAAGCATGTTGATATTACTGACAGAAAAGAAGCTATAAAATATGCAATAGAACATGCGGAAGATGGAGATATTATTGTACTTGCAGGTAAAGGACACGAGGATTATCAGGAAATAAAAGGTGTTAAATATCCTATGGATGAACGTGTACTTATTAAGGAAGTGCTTGAGGAATTAAAGGCATCCGGCTGGAAGTAAAGTGCAAAAAAGTGAGTAGTGTGAAAAATAAACTCGATAGCTTATTTTATCACAAGTTCATAAATGAACTGGCTATTTGTGCCGCAGGCGTCACAAAGTAGCCCTTATC
>URAI01000045.1 GCA_900545725.1 uncultured Eubacterium sp. | reverse complement strand
CATCTTCCAGAGCGACTTAGTTCTTCTCATCAGCGTACAAATTTTACATATCAGCCACAGCCTGCCCGTCTCTACACCCCGCATTTCAACAAATCTCAATTTATATAATAAAAAAACCAACAATTCCACAAACTATAGCAATTATCAATGCAGCTATTACATCCTTTGCGAAATGTACACCGGCTATGACCCGCATTGCTGCCATAAGAACTGATATAACAAGCATAACAATTCCAAGTCCTGTATTAATATACAGACAGCTCATCGCAATAATTGTTACCGATACGGTATGCCTGCTCGGAAAAGATTCACCCTGTTTGTCTTTTTTTATCAGTGGATTAATATCATATAATGTATATGGACGGCTGCTATTGATTACTTTTCTTAGTATGGTTACACATATAAATGTAACAGCAGGAACTGCAGATATTCTTATAAAAACCAAAAAATCCATAAAAAGAAACGAATATATTAACAAAAACAAATAAATTAAAGCTATTGCCGGTGGCAGACACTTATATAAAAAGAAAAATATTTTAAGATCTGCCGGATGTTTTTTAAAATATATACCAACTTTATCATATCTGTATTTATAATCTCTTATCATCATATCACCATTTATTAAACTTTAATCCAATCTATTTTTCCATGCCTCAATAAGCGATCTGCCTGATTTTTTTCTCGTAATCTCGATAAGTCCAAGCTTCGTAATGTCAACAACTGTGGTATTGACTGTATCAGACTTAAAAAGTTTTCTTAAATGTGACATCAGCTCTTTATTATAATCTTCACGTGTCATATTAATAAAATCGACAATAATGATACCTGACAGGTTACGGATACGGAGTTGTCTTGCAATCTCTGTTGCAGCTTCCATATTAGTTTTAAATAACTCATCTTCTTTAGATTTTTTATCACGGTGTTTAGATATCTGTCTGCCTGAATTGACATCTATAACACACATCGCTTCGGTCTGCTCAATAACAAGATATCCTCCGGATTTAAGCCATATCTTTTTACCAAGTGCCTTTTCAATGTCATTTTCCATTGAATAAAGCTTATATAATGCCAGCATATCATCTTCATAATACCTTATGGAATAATTATCCATATTGATATCATTTACAATATTATCATATACTTCTTTTATATCTGTAACAATTTCAACCGGATTATCATGAGATGTATGTACGCTTTTTATAATATTAATATAATCCTCAGGCTGCTTATACATTACTGTAAATGCTTTTAAATACTCTGCCTGTTTCATTATATTCTTAAACTTCTCCGCAAGCATACATGCTTCCCTGACAACATCTTCTGTATCAGCCAGTGCAGCATTAGTTCTTATGATAAATCCATAATCATTTCCTGCATACCCTGATAGTATTTTCTTTACCTCTTTGCAATGCTCGTCATTTTTAGTCTTACCTGATATAGTAATGCCCGATACATCTGATGAAATAACTGTAAATTGTCCCGTAAGACTGATTTTACAGGTGGCTGTGGCCGGTTTTGTCTTAATTGGTTCACGGCTTACCTGAACAAGCAATAAATCACCAATATTTACGGCTGAATTATTTTTCTTATTTAAAAATATGTGTTTTTTGTTTTCTTCAAGTGAATAGAAACACTTTATTCCTTTTTGAATTTCTATAAATGCACAATTAAGATTCTTCACAACATTCTCAACTCTGCCTATATATATATTACCAACCATACTTTGTTCATCGCATACATGTATTCCAAAACATCTGCCATCGTCATATTGTGCAGCTACAAGATGGTCTTTTACATTTGTTATAATCAGTTTCTTATCCATAAACACTCCCGATAAAAAAAGCTGTCACAATATTAATAAATGTAACAGCTTTGCTGATGCAAAATACCATTAATATATTAACATCAATATGTATCAATGTATTCTGCACCGGTTATTAATAATTAAAAATATAGCATTAATCACTTATACTTACAAGATTGCGGTAAAAACAGCTTCTGTTACCGGTATGGCATGCAGCTCCTACCTGTTCAACCTTAGCAAGAAGAGTATCATTATCACAATCTATTTCAATGGAATATACATACTGGAAATGTCCTGATGTAAGTCCTTTAACCCACAATTCCTGACGGCTTCTGCTATAATAAGTCATGCGCCCTGTCTTGACTGTAAGATTAAAAGATTCTTCATTCATATATGCAAGCATAAGTACTTCATCAGTCTTATAATCCTGCACAATTACTGGTATCAATCCATCGTTATTAAGCTTAAATTGTGAAAATGATAACGAACTCTTGTAATTAAGCTCATCCTTTTGTGCCTCTTCAAATTGTTCTATAGTCATATCTATCCTCATTTCTGACAGCATTTTAAATTAATACATCAGTTTATTGTAAATACTATAAACTTCCCTTTGTAGATAATACACTTTTAATTCTTGAATCCCTCAAGGTTGCCTCATCAAGTGCCTTTGCAAATGCCTTAAACATTCCTTCAATAATATGATGGTCATTTTCACCTGACATCTGCTTTAAATGTAGATTCATTCCGGCACTGTAAGATATTGCATAGAAGAATTCTTTTACCATCTGTGTATCAAAATACCCTACACTGTCTGAATGGAAAGTTCCATCGAATACAAGATATGGTCTGCCTGATAAATCAATGGCACATAATACAAGTGCTTCATCCATAGGAAGAATTATATCGCCATATCTTCTTATAGACTTCTTATCTCCTATAGCCTGCTTAATTGCCTCTCCAAGCACGATACCCACATCTTCTATAGTATGGTGGCAGTCAACAATCAAATCTCCATGAACGACAACACTTAAATCAAAAAGTCCATGTTTTGCAAAACTCTTAAGCATATGGTCAAAAAAGCCTATTCCTGTATCAATGTCTGCTTCACCTGTTCCATCAATATTAATCGTAAGTTTAATATCGGTCTCGCTTGTAGTTCTTTCTATGGTTGCCTTACGTGCGGGCTGGCTGTTATAGTTCTTATTATAAAAACCTCTTCTCGTATTACGATAACCATTCTGTGAACCTCTTCTTTCCTCATTTTCACCGGCATGGACATCGATATTTTCTTTATTACCCATTATATATTTAATCCTCATTTCTAAATATCTTATTCAAATCTTACTTTAATTGAATTGGCATGAGCTGTAAGCTGCTCCGCTGTCGCAAATTTCTCAATATCCTTATGTATTGGCTCAAGCGCTTCTCTTGAGTATGAAATAATACTTGTCTTCTTAATGAAATCATCCACGCTTAAGGCTGAAAAGAACTTAGCTGTTCCATTAGTTGGAAGAACGTGGTTAGGTCCGGCAAAATAATCACCTAATGGCTCTGAACTGTATTCTCCAAGAAAAATAGCACCGGCGTTCTTAATCTTAGTCATAACATTAAATGGATCTTTAGTTACAATCTCAAGATGTTCAGAAGCTATGTCATTAGCAACCTCAATTGCCTCATCAAGTGATGAAGCTGTAAGAATATATCCGTAATTTTCAAGTGATTTTTCAAGTATAGCCTTACGTGATAACTGCTCTACAAATATATCAATCTGTTCTGAAACATCCCTGGCAAGCTTCTCACTTGTAGTTATAAGTATCGCTGATGCCATCTCATCATGCTCTGCCTGTGATAAAAGATCTGCAGCAACATACTTAGGATTAGCCGTTTCATCGGCAATTACAAGAATCTCACTTGGTCCTGCAACAGAATCAATGCTTACATAGCCAAATACAGCCTTCTTAGCGAGTGCAACATATATATTACCAGGTCCTACAATCTTATCAACTTTAGGAATAGACTCTGTTCCATATGCCATAGCTGCTATAGCCTGTGCTCCGCCTACCTTGTAGATTACATCAACTCCGGCTTCTTTGGCAGCAACTAATGTTGTAGGATATACTTTACCGTCTTTTCCCGGAGGTGTACACATTACAATCTGCTCAACTCCGGCAACCTTAGCCGGCATTACATTCATAAGAACAGAAGATGGATATGCAGCCTTACCACCCGGAACGTATACACCGACTCTTGCAAGAGCTGTAACCTTCTGTCCTAATATGCTTCCATCAGGTTTTGAATCAAACCAGCTATACTGTCTTTGCTTCTCATGGTATTCTTTAATATTAACAAGTGCCTTTCTTATAACATCAAGAAGCTCCTTATCGACAAGAGAATATGCCTCATCTATCTCTTCCTGTGTTACAACTACATTATCTGCGTTAATATCAGCCTTGTCAAAATTCTTAGTATATTCAAATAATGCTTCGTCTTTTCTTTCCTTTACATTCATAAGGATATCATTAACAGCACTTTCAAACTTACCATAGCTGTTAGGACTTCTCTTTAATAAGTTTTCAAGAATATTATTTTTACTTTCCGGTGTTAATTTTACTATACGCATTTTGTCTCCATTCTACGCTTTTTATACGTTATATGTATCATTATTTGTAATGTGGATATTAAAATAACCATAATCTAAGTATCCGGTGTATTTTAAATATAAAAGCTGCCACATTTCTTAGTATATAAAAATTGATAAATTACATAATATTATAAATCAATTTTTCATAAAATAAAAGGATTATTTTTCAAGATATTCTTTCACATCTGATATAAGCTTACCGATACGCTCATTTTCCATCTTCATGCTTACCTGATTGACAACCATTCTGGCGGACAATGGACATACCTCTTCTAATACCTGTAATCCATTTTCTTTAAGTGTAGCACCTGTTTCAACTATATCAACAATAACCTCAGCAAGACCTACAATTGGCGCAAGCTCTACGGAACCATTAAGCTTGATTATCTCAACAGTCTGATGCTTTTTGTTAAAGAAATAATCTCTGGCAATATTAGGATACTTAGTAGCAACCCTGATAAGCTCATGGTGCTGTAACTTTTCCTTAGCTGAGGCAGGTCCGCATACGCACATCTTACAGTTTCCAACCTTAAGGTCATACACTTCGTAGAGTTTTCTACTCTCCTCTAATATAGTATCTTTGCCAACTATACCGATATCAGCAGCTCCGTATTCTACATATGTAGGTACGTCAGAAGGCTTTGCAAGGAAGAACCTAAGCTTAAGCTCCTCATTAGTAAATATAAGTTTTCTTGTCTTTTCATCTTTCATCTCTTCACATGTAACACCGACATGTTCAAATATTTCCAATGCCTTTTTTGCAAGTCTTCCCTTTGCTAAAGCAATAGTTATATATCTCATACATTCTCTCCAATCTATACAGCATATCTATCTTTGTATTTTAAGTATCTCTTCATCAGAATACATGGCTGTTGTATTATCTGTCACGTTAATTACATTATACATATTATTATTATTATTAAGTCTTATGATATACTTAAGCTGTGATTCTGAAGCATACCTCTTATAATCCTCATCTGTTAAAGAAGAAATTTCTTTAATCATACATACGTTTATATCATTCTTTCTTAATATATCTGCCATCTGGATTGCTTTTAATGTACAATTGCCTGAATAAACTATTAATGAACCTGCAATATCAACAGGTACCTTAATATTCTGTCTTGAAAGTGCAGCCATAAGACCATCAACAGTAATTGAAAAACCTATAGATTCTTTATCGACACCAAACTGTCCTATAAGTTTGTCATAACGTCCTCCATTAATAACAGCATCTCCTGTGCCAAATGTATATGCACGGAATATAATTCCAGTATAATATGCATGATTGCTTAAAGCTCCGAGGTCAAATGTAACATATTTATCATAGCCGGTAATCTTAAGAAGCTCATATAACTGTAAAAGTCTGTCTATAGAAGCAACACATTCCTTATTATCCGTAAGCTGTTTAGCCTTATCAAGAACTTCTACAGAGCCAAACATCTGTGGCAGCTCAAGCAATACTTTTGAAATATTACTGTCAATCTTAAGGTCGTCAAGAAGCTCTTCCACCCCAAAATAATTCTTATCCTGAATAAGGCTTAATAATTCTTCTTCTTCATCTCCACTTATACCGGCTTCTTTTAAGAGCCCTTTAAAGAACATTACATTGCCTATTTCAACCTGAAATTCCTTAAGGCCTGAATTTTTCATACAGTCGATAACCATTGAAATAATCTCATAGTCGGCTTCTATAGAGCTGTCACCTATAAGTTCCGCACCAATGTTTGTATTTTCTTTTAATTTACCCTGATAATATTTATTAACATTAACAAAGGTATTGCCTGAATAACACAGTTTTAAAGGAATTGCAGTATCGGCAAAATATTTTGCAGCAGTTCTTGCAATTGCCGGTGTCATATCAGGTCTTAATACAAGCGTGTTACCATATCTGTCAAAGAACTTAAACATCTCATTAGATGGAACAGACCCTCTCTCTTTACTAAATACATCAAAAAATTCAATAGATGGTGTCTGTATATCATTATATCCATAACGTGAGCATACATCATGAAGTCTGCTTTGTAACACCAGCTTGCTTGCACATTCTCCATTATAAATATCCCTGACACCCTCAGGTGTATGTAATAAATCTTTTTTCATTATAATCTCCATTCCGCAGGCATTTGTTAATGCCGGAGGACGCAAGCCAATGTCAGATTTGACTATGCGATAAAGACTGTTTTGTGGCGCCTGCGGCACAAAACAGCCGTGTGGAAAATAATTGCATCAGCATTATTTTTCACACTAATCCTCATTTCTGAGCAACCTTTGTTGCGATGAAACGAAGAAAAAATCCGCACGGGAGACTTTTCTTCTGCCATCAACGGCTATTTGTTCTGCTCATAAACAAACAGCCATGTAGTCTGATATAATCTATATAATACAACTATATCGCATCACTGCTTTACTAAATTAAAGTGATGATGTTATAACGTGTTACCTTACTACAACGTTGTTGTGATTATACCTTAATAAAGTCTGAATGTCAAGACAACTCGCCATGAAGATGTTCTTTATATATAATAAAACAATCCTTATGTTTGTTTTCTGCAAGTGTAAGCGCTCTTACCAGTTTTCTGTTAATGCAGCTTAAGTCCTTTCCATTATCAGGATATCCTGCAATACCAAAATATAAAGACAATTCAAAATCAGGATCAATTAATTGATATTTCCATACAATTTCATTACGAAGTGTCAGTATAAATGCTCTTATATCAATCTCACTATATAAATCCCTTACTGCAAGCGAAAAAAGATTGTTATTAATCTGACATACTGTTCCCCTGTGACCGACAAGATTCTTAGATATATTAAGAAGATTCTTATACAGCTCCTGTACGAATTCCTCTCCTTTTAGTTCTGTAATCTCTGCTATATCCTTGATTTCGTATAATGCCAGTGTGAGATTGCAATCGGGATTATAACGGATATTTTTCTCACAGAATTCACGAACTCTGTTGTATGTAAGGTCTGCAAAAGTCATAGGATACTCAAATGTCTTAACTGACAGTTCTTCATATACCGTATCATTAATTCCCTTTATATTACCAATGGATTTGACCGGTGCATCATTATTGTAGATTGTATTACCCGTAAGTTCGAGTTCCCTATATACTCCATCATCAAACACCATGGCATTAATCTTATATGAAAATGATATTTTTCCATTTTTGATATCTTTGATTATATCTTCTGCCTGTGGAACAGAAGCTTCACTAATTATCTTTTTATCCTTAAATATATCAACAATATCTTCCAGTGACCCTCTTATTATATTATGAATTTCATTATCAATAAATCTGTTAATTGATAATATATCTTCTTCATAATCATATGTATAAAACAGTTCATTTTCCATTGCAAGAAGATGTCTCACATCAGAAAGATTATTTTTCAAAATATCATTTTGCAGCTTTAATGCATGAATATCCGAAATATTCAATTTAAAATATTCAAATGAATGATGGGGATTATATTTATGTTCACATAACTGTATATACATAAGCATCCACCTGTAGGAATTATCACATCTGCACATTCTTATTACCATGCTCTTGGTTTCGCCCAGCTTAAGATTGTTACATACTTCTGTAAAATCATCTAAATCAACCTGATGAATTATTCCAATCAGTGAATGTAATGCTGAATTCCCAACAAATCTATACATCTGTTCATTTGCTGTTAAAATTGTAAAATCCCTGTCTACGATACTAATACCATCTATTAATTCGTATTTTTCAATATTATTATTCTTCATTACTGCTCCTTTGCATAATATCTTTCTGAATAGCTTCAAGATAATGTACAACCACACCCTTAGCCGGGTGTATCTGATAATTTTTATCTATTTCATCATATGTGAAACTTTTACGTCCTCCATTTACCCCACGGTTCCAGAACTTCAATACATCTGAAAATGGAATATAATAAAATTCATTTAATTCCGAAAATAACAATATTATAAATGCTATTCCATCCTGCTTTTCAAACCGTTTCATAAACTCTATCTGATGTTCATGAATATTTTGCAGAGGAAATGTCTTAGTTGCACATTCTTTTGCATCAAAACATACCGGTATTCCCTGTACAACGCCAATATAATCAACAGTACTTTTCTGGTCAAAATATGCCAGCGTAATATGTCTTGTAGCATGATCAATCTTAATTGGCGTAATGGGTGTGGGTATCTTTTGGATAAGAGCCAGATTGCCCATCATATATTTTTCGTTACTGAAATTAATGAGTTCTTCTAATGTAGAGCCTCTAAGACCTCTTGAATTCCAGGTTCCCATATATTCTCCCCTTTTATAACTTTTATAAATTCTTTTGGTATATCTGTCTTAATATTAAGGCCCTTTTCAGGTATATCAAGTTCCTTTGGTATATCAAGCTCATATGCGTGAAGCATCTGGTCAGATATATTATATTTCCCTTTATATAAGGCATTAATATTTTTATTGCCATATTTGATATCACCTATTATAGGATGTCCTATGGATGCCAGATGAGCTCTTATCTGATGGCTGCGTCCAGTTATGAGGTTGACTTTTAATAAAGTAAGTTTATCAGAATATTTTACCGGAATATATTCTGTTTCAACCGGCAGTGCCTCAGACTTATCCTGTGCGCCTTTAATAGCGCTAATGTCTGCTGCCGTATCAAACTCATTATACTTATATATTGTAACCTTATTATTCTTTGAATCCTTGACAAGATATCCATTAATCATGGCTCTATTAGTAATCTGACCTTTAACAAGACATATGTAATACTTATGAAGAGTTCTTTCCTTAAATGCAAGTGACATATTCTGTAACCCTGCCATAGTCTTGCCTGCTGCCACAAGTCCGCTTGTATTACGATCCAGACGGTTACATATCCCCGGATGAAATATTTTTAAATCTTCTTGCGAAAGATATCCTGATTCTAAAAGATAATCTGCTACATATTCTACAAGTGAATAATCGTCAGGCTGTGCTTTCTGCGATAACATCCCTGACGGCTTATTAATAAGAAGGATGTCTTTGTCTTCAAATACAATCTCTGGTATTCCACATTCCTTTAAAACCCTGGCTTTATTACTTTTTACTTTATCACTTTTTACATTACTGTTTTTTGCATTATTATTTTTAGTTTTATTGGAATCTATATAATCGGCCTGATTACCTGTATCTTTAATGGTCTGTGTGTTATTTACTGCAAATTTGTTATATGTATCATCAGCAAAGAATATTCTGATAACATCACAGGCTGCAAGCTTTTCATTTCCATCAGCCTTTTTACCATTAAGGGTAATATTTTTCTTCCTAAGCATTTTATATATAAAGCTTTTAGAAGCACCAGGAAGCAGCTTTGTCAGATATTTATCAAACCTCTGACCTGCATTAAGACCTCCAATTGTAAATTCTTTCATATCCAATCCCCATTTCACACCAGTGTTTATCAGATGCACATCTGAATAAATGTATTTTTATTCCATGTCATTTTATCAGATACTTGCTGGTTATTTTTGTCGAAATTAGCTGACATTTTTCTAATTCTGCTTAAAAATTGTTCTTTATTATCATATAATGTTACATTGACTTTTAATTTATCTGCTTTAAGAAATTCAGTCACACTATTTTCAAAAAGGTTTTTATCTGCCTTTTCTATACTATAAGCGCATATGCTGCTGTCATTAATAACAACGGCCTGTACTCCGATGGGTTTTTTAGTATTAGATGCAATACAATCAAAAAGTGTGACTAAATCACCTGAAGCATTAACAACTTCATCGTATGTATTCTTATCACACGACTTATGTGTCATTGCAATATAACATGCAACAGCCATCTTAGCCGCCGGCAATACAAGCACTACTGCCAGCACAGTCATATAGTTATTCTTTGATTTAAAAATAAGTATTCCTGCTATAAGAATTGCAAAGACAACCGCAAATGCAATTATTACTTTAATAAGATTCTTCTTCTTTAGATATCCTAAATATCCCATCTCACCTTTTTGCTTTTTTTCCACAGCTTCTGTCCTTTCTGATATTTTTCTTATTATCGTTCTTATTATGATTTCTATTAGCTGCTTTTACAGCGGTGTATACATTTTTATTATCAGCACCCTTTGTATTATTATGCCTGTTACTGCCTGTTTTTGATTTATAGCTGTTCTTATCATTACCCATCACAGCCTTATCTTTATATCTGTGTTCAAGCTTTCTTGGAGGTATCAGACACTTCTTATCAAAACCTATAAGGTCACTTCTTCCATTTTTAATGAGAGCCTCTTTAACAAGTTCATAATTTTCAGGATTACGATACTGGATTAGTGCCCTCTGCATAGCTTTCTCATGGTATGTCACCGGAGTATAGACCTTTTCCATGGTTCTAGGGTCATATCCTGTATAATACATACAAGTAGACAATGTAGACGGTGTCGGATAAAAGTCCTGTACCTGTTCCGGCATATAACCTAAATCTCTTATATACTCTGCCAGCTCAATAGCTTCTTTCATAGTTGAGCCCGGATGTGATGACATAAGATAAGGAACAACATACTGCTTCTTACCGGTCTTATTATTAATTCTGTCATAGCGTTTTAGAAATGCTTCATAAACACTGTTTTCAGGCTTACCCATACGTTTAAGCACATTGTCTGAAATATGTTCCGGTGCGACTCTTAACTGTCCGCTTATATGGTTTTCACACAATTCACGCATAAATGTATCATCAGAATCAGCCATACAATAATCAAAACGGATACCGGAACGTATAAATACTTTCTTAACTCCATCTATACTTTGAAGTTCATGCATAAGTTTAATATAGTCAGAATGGTCAACTGTAAGATTGCCACACGGTTTAGGAAACAGACACTGCCTGTTAGGACATACACCTCTGGTAAGCTGCTTATTACATGAAGGATATCTGAAATTAGCTGTCGGACCTCCGACATCATGTATATATCCCTTAAAATCGGGATCTTTAGTCATAAGCTTTGCTTCTTCAATTATAGATTGATGGCTTCTTACCTGTATTATCCTTCCCTGATGGAATGTAAGCGCACAGAAGCTGCAGCCTCCAAAACATCCCCTGTTATTAGTTATACTAAACTTAATCTCATTTAAAGCAGGAACACCTCCGTTTTTTTCATATGAAGGATGATAATTTCTCATATACGGAAGTGCATATATATCGTCCATTTCCTGTGTTGTAAGTGGCATCGCCGGTGGATTTTGTACCACATACAGCTTTTCTTTATATTTTTCAACCAGTGTCTTAGCTGTAAATGGATCCGTATTAACATATTGTGTGTAAAAGCTCTCTGCATATGTCTTTTTATTTTCACATATATCATCATAATCCGGCAATTCAATATAATCATACAGGTTATCAAGGGATTTGGCTTTGTAGACTGTTCCTTTGATAAATGTTATATCTGTAATATCAATGCCACTGTTTAACGCATCTGCAATCTCAACAATTGAATGTTCACCCATTCCATATGATATAATATCCGCTCCTGAATCTATAAGAATAGAATGTTTAATCTTATCTGACCAGTAATCATAATGTGCCAGTCTTCTAAGTGAAGCTTCAATACCACCTATAATTATAGGAACATCTTTATATGTCTGTTTAATAAGATTGCAATATACGATTGTCGCATAATCCGGTCTTTTCCCCATTACCCCGCCCGGTGTATAAGCATCTGTGTGACGGTGTTTTTTATTAACAGTATAATGATTAACCATAGAATCCATATTACCTGCTGATACAATAAAACCAAGGCGTGGTTTTCCAAGAATCGCAATGCTTTCTTTAATTTTCCAGTCAGGCTGTGATATAATTCCAACCTTATATCCAAATGATTCAAGCAGACGGCTTATTATTGCCGGTCCAAATGATGAATGGTCAACATATGCATCGCCAATAACATAGACAAAATCACACTGTTCCCATCCTCTGTCCTTCATATCTTTTACAGATATAGGTAAAAAATCTTTTTTCATGTATGTAAAAAACCATACCTTTCTTTTTATGTTATTAAGCTGTCAATCTCTTCTTTTGTCAGCTTTCTGTATTCTCCGGGCTTTAGCTTTTCATCAAGCCTCAGATTCCCCATACACAATCTCTTTAAATATAATACCTGTGAGCCTGCTGCCACAAACATCTTCTTAATCTGATGAAATTTACCCTCATGTATTGTCACAAGCACTTCACTTGACTGCATACCATAATCCATATTATCAGTTTTAAGTACCTCAAGTTTAGCCGGAAGAGCAGTAAATTCATCATTTACTTTAATGCCATTTTTAAAGTCTTCTATTACATCACTGCCAATAATACCTTCTACAATAGCATAATATAGCTTATCCACATGTTTTTTAGGTGCAAGAAGATTATGTGCAAGCTCTCCATCATTAGTTATAAGCAATAACCCTTCAGTATCCTTATCAAGTCTTCCAACCGGAAACAAATCCTTTCTTGCACGTTCAGTAATAAGGTCAACAACAGTTGTCTGCTTCTTATCCCTTGCAGCTGATAATACCCCTGCCGGTTTATTAAGCATATAATATTCCAATTCACTATAGCCTATATGCTTTCCATCAAACATGACATTACATGTATCAATATCAATCTTAGTATCACAGGACTTAACGGTTATATCATCAACCTTAACCCTGCCTTTTTTTATATATTCCTTAACCTGGCTTCTTGTTCCAAGCTGCATATCGGCAAGATATTTATCAAGTCGTATAAGTGCCATCTACATCCATCTCCATCCTGCAAGATATTTATTCTTGACTGACTGTCCGTTATACTTGCCCCAGCCTAACGGATAACCGTCAACACAGATAAGATTCCAGCCTTCTTTAGTCTTATCTGTATAATCATCAGCCTCGATAGTCTCACCCTTAAGATATTTAATAACACGTTCATCATTTACCGGAAGATTAATGATTTTATCATATTCTGACATTTTAAGAACCATTGCAAATGCCTGACTAGGTTCAAATCTGTTCTTCTTAATCTCTCCTAACAGTGTTCCGTTACGCATAATTCTCAGTCCCTTTTCATCAGGCATATAATCTGATATAACATATGCTTTATTATCTCTTATGGCTATAGCTTTTTCATCAACAGGATAAGTTACATGCGAAAGAAATTCCTTTAATTCATCAGGAAGCTTAACGGACTGCTTCTTATATGCTGCATGGACATCCACCGGCATGTCACTATCTTTTTCAAACAAAGCAAGGAAATGTCCTTCACCTTTCATCTTATGTGGAAATATTCTTACAGTCTTTTCAATATGAAATTCTTTGTCTTCGTCACTTTCAACATAACCATGCTCAAAGCCTTCATATGGCTTAATATCAACAAGGTGCATATCAGGTCTGTTACGAAGAAGGTGTCGTACCGATTCTTCATCTTCAAGCTTAGAAAATGTACATGTTGAATATAGCATCCTGCCACCAGGCTTTAGCATATCAGCCCCACTAAGAATAATATTTTTCTGTATCTGTGAATAAAATTCAGGACCATTTTTCTGCCAGCTCTTAATAAGCTTATTGTCCTTTCTAAACATCCCCTCACCTGAACATGGTGCATCGATTAATACCTTATCAAAAAATGTACTGAATCTTCCTGCAATTCTTTGTGGGTCTTCACTAAGCACACATATGTTTGGTATGCCTGATACTTCTACATTCTTAAGAAGTGCCTTAGCTCTTGAATTACTTATATCGTTAGTTATAAGCAGTCCCTTCTGGTTAAGCTTTGCTCCAAGCTCTGTAGACTTACCTCCCGGAGCTGCACACATATCAAATACAACATCTCCCGGTTCAACAGGAAGTACATTAGCAGGTGTCATGGCACTAGGCTCCTGAATATAATAAAGTCCTGCAAAATAGTATGGATGCTTTGCAGGCTTATCATTTTCACTAAAATAAAAGCCATTCTCAATCCAGGGAATAGGCTTTAACTCAAATGGTGATATTCTCAAAAATTCTTCCGGTGTAATCTTTAATGTATTAACTCTTAATCCATAAAGACGGTTGTCATTAAAACTGTCAATATATGCCTGAAAATCATTTCCAAGCATCTGCTTCATTGTATCTAAATATTTTTCTGGTAAACTCATATCTATATTCCTTTTTAATTAAAAATCTAAATGTATAATCAATTATTGCTGTCATATCTTATAAATAATTTCTATAATTATATCATACTTTATATTTATAATACAGCACCTTATTTTCACTATTTTTCAGAAGATTGTAAGGATTAAGTGCTATTTCACTGCCATCCGCATCAGTTATATATATACCAAAATGCAGGTGTACATCAAACCTGCCACTCGTTCCTTCAACCTTACTATACCCGGTATTTCCCATAAATCCTATCAGTTCACCGGCTTTAATATGTGAACCCTCTGTAATATTCTGTGCATATGATGAAAGATGTGCATAGTAATAATAAATTCCATTGTCTGAGGTTATTCCTATTCTATAACCTCCAAGCTCGAGCCAGCCCACATTAGTTACTGTTCCATCACATATTGATACTACAGGATATACGCCGGCAATATTTTTATCAGCCATGATATCTGTTCCTTCATGGTGGCGTGCCCCACCATAAATTCTGTCATACCCCCATGAATCAACATAATTTACCCACGGGAAATCAAGTGTGGATACAGGTACTGGAAAATAAATCATATCATTGATAAGTCCATCGTAAATTCTGCCAGCCTCATTAAAGCCTGCCGATGATATACGTCTGAGTTTATTTCTTATCCTGACATAATCACGTTTGGTCATATTATCCAGTGATTCCTTATCCAAGTGCATATTATTAACAGACATAACAACCGCAACCATATCACCAGCCGGTACATTAAGTTTTTGTGCTGCCTCTTTTATTTTCTCACATTCAACGTTGATGTCCAGTACTCTAAATGACTCATCCGATATATCAAGTACATTCTCATTAATATACATAATGTTATTATGCAGATATAACATTATCAGCTTTATAAAAATAAGCAGTATAACTAACAATATAATTGTACGCAATACATAGATAGATTTTTTATTCATACCACTCCACATTCCTAAGAAACTTTGTTACGAAAAAGAAATAAACATTCGCACAAGCCACGTATTTCTGCCATCAGCGGCTAGTTGTGATGCCAGAAACTAACAGCCTTTAAAGACTGTTTTGTTGTAGTATTATATGTATTGCTATTGTATTTTATAACTTTTATTTTTATTTCATAAATGCATCTATAATATTAACTCCAGAAGCCATTCTTTTCAGCTTGGCGAGATTGCTCTTCATATATAATTCAAGCACTTCTATATCCTTTTGTTCAAAACCTTTGTTAGATGTTATCTTACACTCCGGAATACGTCCATCGGCAGTGCATTTTCCATCAGTAAATGAAACATATGCGAACTTCTCTCCATTTTTAGAACATACCGGTGAGACTGTCATGTTAATATTTTCATTCATATTAATCTCCATTCCGCTTATAAATTTCTTATTTTAAATTCTTTCTGTGCTTCTCTTTTCTGGTCTTTTTTAGCTATGTCCTGACGCTTATCATAGTTCTTCTTACCTCTGGCAAGACCTATTTCAATTTTAACTCTTCCTTTGCTAAGATATACCTGCAATGGTACAATTGTATATCCCTGCTGGCTTATTGCTCCTGCAAGCTTGTTAATCTCATACTGGTGAAGCAAAAGTTTTTTCGGACGGAGTGGATCTTTATTAAATATGTTTCCTTTTTCATAAGGTGTAATATTCATGTTATTGATATACACCTCTCCATTCATTATCTGTACATAAGCCTCTTTAATAGAACATTTTCCCATTCTTAAAGACTTAACTTCTGTACCATGAAGTACAAGTCCTGCTTCATACTTATCCTCTATAAAATAATCGTAATAGGCCTTTTTATTGTTAGCAATGAGCCTGTTTGATGTAGTCTTAGTTCCAGCCATATTCTGTTTTTAACCTCTTTTCTGTGCATTTATTATATTGCGGTTTATGCCGGTTCAAAATCTATGGTTCTTAATATCTTATCTGTAGATACAACAACCACTTTAATCTTCTGTCCAAGTTTATATGTCTTGTTAGTTGTTTCATTGACCATCTCATAATGGTTCTCATCATATACATAATAACCATCTTTTAATGAAGCTACTGATATCATTCCCTCTATTGTATTAGGAAGCTCAACATATATCCCCCAGCTGGTTATACTCGAAATAACGCCTTCATATTCTTCACCGATATGACCGGACATATATTCAACCATCTTCTGTTTATCTGTATCTCTTTCTGCATCATCTGCCCGCCGCTCAGTCGTACTTGTATGCTGTGCTACCTCCGGCAGGATATTCTCATAATGTTTAATTCTTTTATCCTTTAATCCTCCATGAAGATTTTCTTTGATAATTCTGTGAATCTGTAAATCAGGATATCTTCTTATAGGTGATGTAAAATGGCAGTAATATTTGGCGGCAAGTCCAAAATGTCCTATACAGTCTGTCGTATATTTTGCCCTTTTCATTGAACGAAGCGTAAGTCTGCTTATAAGCGTATCTTCGTTACTGCCGTCTATCTTAGCAAGCAGCTTTTGTAATTCCTTAGGATGAATATCCTCATCATTTCTCTTAATTGTATATCCAAAATTATTAATAAATGTAGCAAGCTTCTGTATCTTTTCCGGATCGGGATTCTCATGGCTTCTATATAAAAATGGCAGATCCTGCCAGAACATATCTTCCGCAACAGTTTCATTTGCAATAAGCATAAAATCCTCGATTATCTTAGTTGCTACATTTCTGTCATATGGTTTAATATCTATAGGATGTCCCTTATCGTCAAGTATAATCTTAGTTTCTGGAAAATCAAAGTCTATAGAGCCTCTCTTATATCTTTTCTTTCTAAGAATAGCCGCAAGCTCCTCCATAAGCTTAAACATAGGAACGAGTTCTTCATATTCTTTAATCTCTGCCTCATCCGAATCAACAAGAATCTTCTTGACACTTGTATAACTCATTCTTCTTGTAACATTGATAACGCTTTCACAGATTCTGTGTCCAATAACATTTCCTTTAACATCAATATCCATAAGACAGCTAAGCGCAAGCCTGTCACATCCCTGATTAAGTGAACATATTCCATTAGACAGCTTGTGTGGCAGCATAGGTATAACCCGGTCTACAAGATATACACTTGTACCACGCTTATAAGCTTCCTTATCAAGCGGACTGTTTTCCTGTACATAGTGGCTTACATCTGCAATATGAACTCCAAGATGATATATACCATCTTCTTTAGACAGAGTTATTGCATCGTCAAGATCCTTTGCATCTTCTCCGTCAATAGTTACAGTATCAAGATTTCTAAGGTCTGTCCTTCCCGACTTGTCCTTTTCATTCACCTCATCTGGAATATTATTAAGATATGACATAACCTCCTCAGGAAATTCAACAGGTAAATCGTATGCCTTAATTATAGACATTATATCTGTTCCCGGGTCATTAATATGTCCGATTATTTCAGTAATAACACCCTCAGGATTCCTGCCATGGCTTCCATAATTAGTTATCTTAACCACAACCTTATGTCCATCCACCGCTCCATTAATCTTTTCTTTTGGAATGAATATATCATAATTAATCTTTCCATTATCAGGTACTACAAAACCATAATTCTTACTCTTCTGAAATGTTCCCACAAGCTCTGTAATCTGATGTTCAATAATACCAAGCACCTTGCCTTCACATCTCCGGCTGCCTTTCTTTTCACATGTTATTGCAACCTTGACCTTATCCATGTGAAATGCACCATTACAATCTGACTCTTTAATAAATATATCATCTTCCCTGCCATCGACTGTAACAAAACCAAAACCTCTTTTTGTGCTTTCAAATATACCTGTAACAGCAGTATTTTCAGGCTTTCCATATTTGCCCTTCTTAGACACGCCAATAGTTCCATCTTTAACAAGCTCATCAAGAACCATCTGAAGTTCCGGTCTCTGACTCTTAGGAATATTAAGAAGAATTGCCATCTCTTTAGTCTTCATTGGAACATAAAATTCATTATTTAAAACAAGATCAGCTATTAATGCTTTTCTTTTTTTCATATCTTCTTTATCCATATTAACTCCATTCCACAGGCATTTTCTAATATTTGAGAAATCGCAGGTCAATTCAGGATTCGTTTGCCAATATTGCTGCGAGCCGCCGGTCAGTTCTGCTGACTTTTGCATATCAGTAGTTCTGCGATAAAGGCTTTTTTGTGATGCCTGCGGCACAAAAAGCCAGCTCATTTATGTATGAATTTATGAAAAACAAACTATCTGACTTATTTTTCACATTCTCTCTATTACAACATATTATAGTTAATCTTATTTGTAAATTAACTTTTAATATATACTATCATAACACTATTAAGGGTGTCAAAAAACACTTTTCTGAAAAATATAAAACAAGCCCAACCCAGTCGCAGCCAAAAATAAAACGCCCTTTAAATATTACATTCAAAGAGCGTTTTATAAAATACTTTATCAAAATAGTTTATTAAAAATTAAGATTAAGGATTAATGCAATTATAATAACAGCAGCCCCTAAAATCTTTGTAAATAATTCAAGCTTACCTTCAACTGAACGTCCCTTGTTCTTTCCCCAGTAAGTATCCGCAGCACCACTGATTGCTCCAGACAAACCATTCTGCTTACTTTCCTGCATTAATACGATTATTGTTAATATTATACATACTAAAACGAATAATGCCATTAATATAATTCTTATAATATCTGCAGCAGACATACCAAACATTCTGTTACACCTCCTATAATAGTAACTTATCCAAGTATAGCATTTTAATTAATAATATGTAATAAGCAGCTATACCTTACTTGCGCACATATTTGCAACAGACCATGCCTGTCTGTACAAAATAAAGCATGAATATATCCATACCGTCACAATATTTTGATTTTAACATAATATATATTATTTCGCAATATATTATTCTGTAAAAGGGTGTATTTTTATGTTATACTCCTCCTTCTGCATACATTTTCTAATGTGGGAGAAATCGTGGATCAAATATCAGATTTATGCCTCCATCTGTATCACTTTCATACAGATGAAGGCATATTTGAT
>URAI01000044.1 GCA_900545725.1 uncultured Eubacterium sp. | reverse complement strand
TTGTTATGGAAAATGGTGCTGTAACTTCCAGTTGACAAAAACAAAGTTTCACATAGAAGAATAAGAAGAGTAAGTCTTGATAGATTTTATGAACTTGTAACAGGGCAAAAGGATGCATTTTATAACATGTGTATGATTCTTCCTGATGTCATAGAAAAGGTTGTAAGTGGAAGTGAAGATATTAAAGTTCCAGATGATACAGTTGTAGATGAATTAAGAAATATTTCATTAAAGTTGGACAATAATACAGGAAATATTGCAATGGCTGTTTATATGTTAGGATTTAGTTCATATAATGGATTTAAAGAATGTTTAAGTGATGTTATAATTCGGGAAGAGGATATGTTAAAAAGATTATATAAATATGCTAAGATGCAATGATTGATATTGGTAAATTGGATGGATAATGAAAAAAAGGAGGAAACTAATATTAATATGAAAAAAATCAAACATGTATTAAATCACATTTTTATTGATGGACTTGGGGGAATGGCACTAGGATTGTTCTCAACATTAATTATTGGAACAATTCTTGCACAGATTGGAACATATGTCGGAGGCAGTATAGGAAGCTATATAATAGCAATTGCAAATATAGCAAAGACACTTACCGGCGCAGGAATTGGTGTCGGAGTTGCTGTGAAATATAAAACAGGACCTATAGTTACTGTATCGGCGGCAGTTGCCGGTATGATAGGAGCATTCCCTACAGCTACGGATATGACAGCGTTTGTACTTGGAAAGCCGGGAGAACCTCTCGGCGCATTTGTTGCTGCACTGTTTGCAATTGAACTTGGTACACTGGTATCGGGTAAGACTAAAGTTGATATTATAGTGACACCATTTGTATCAATATGTAGTGGTGCGGCTGTGGGATTTGTTGCAGGACCACCAATATCGTCTTTTATGATGTGGTTAGGAGAACTTGTAAATGTCAACGTAGAACAGCATCCGGTTATCGGAGGAATTATTATATCGGTGCTTATGGGAATGATTCTTACATTGCCTATAAGTTCGGCGGCAATCGGTGTATCAATGGGAATAACAGGTCTGGCGGCAGGAGCGGCAACTATAGGATGTTGCTGCCAGATGGTAGGATTTGCGGTTGCAAGTTATCGAGAAAATAAGATGGGTGGACTTATAGCACAGGGAATTGGAACATCAATGCTTCAGATTCCTAATATTGTAAAGAAACCATTGATATGGATTCCACCGATTCTTTCAAGTGCAGTCTTAGGGCCTGTATCAAGTGCGGTTCTTCATATGACAAGTAATCCTACAGGTTCAGGCATGGGTTCAGCAGGTTTTGTTGGTCAGATAATGACATGGCAGTCGATGGTTCCTGATACTTCTGCATTGATAGTTGCCATAGAGATAATATTAATGCATTTTGTACTTCCGGCAGTGGTGACTCTTGTAATCTCGGAATTTATGAGAAAGAGAAGATGGATAAAAGATGGAGATATGCTATTGCGTTTATAAATTATGATTTGTTGAAACAAGGGGTGTAGATAAGAGCAGGCTGTGGCTGATATGTAAGATTTGTACGCTGATGGGAAAAACTAAGTCGCTCTGGAAGATGAGCATGCATTGTTTATAGACCGGTCGGGTCGTGCCAAATGCGGCGTCCTGCCGGTTGTCACACCCGGCGTAGTGATTTTGAATCGCATATTTCCATCCGGCAACTGTCCGGTCGTCACCCCAAGCGCAGAGGTTTTTGAAATGTAGATTGGCAGGGTCGGTTTTTGTTGTATATTTTGAAACATATGGTAAATACTTAGAAGTTCTTGGATGAGCTGACATTACATAAGGGGCGATTGTGCAGGACGCACAATCGAGTGCCAAGCGGCAGGACGCCGCATTTGGCACGACCCGGACGGTATCAGTACATTAAATGCTCATCTGTAGAGTTTCTTAGCACTCATCCATCGTTTTAAAATTCCCAATACAATCCGCCACTTCCCCACTACACCCCGTATTTCAAAAAATCAGAATTTAAAAGTATCGGACAGTGTAAGCCACTTCTCATCTTTTTCACTAAGCTTAATGGCAGTTCCATCTGAAAGCTTATATCCCTCACCAGATGGTGTGCCTTTGTATTCACCTGTAAGCTGTGGCCATTCTATGCCGATGGAAGGATCATTCCATGCAAGACCACCCTCATCTCCCGGATGGTAAAAATCAGTACATTTATAACAAAATTCAGCTACATCACTAAGAACGAGAAAGCCATGTGCAAATCCTTCTGATATATAAAACTGCTTTTTATTTTCTTCGGAAAGTTCGACACCATACCATTTACCATAAGTTTTTGAATTGCTTCTTAAATCGACAGCAACATCAAATACAGTACCTTTAATAACTCTTACAAGCTTTCCCTGTGGAAATTCTTTCTGGAAGTGAAGGCCGCGAAGAACTCCTTTAGTAGAACATGACTGGTTATCCTGTACAAATTGCATGTTAAGTCCGGCTTCTTCCATATCCTTCTGATTATATGTTTCCATAAAATACCCTCTGTTATCACCGTGAACAGTAGGTTCAATTATATAAAGTCCCTCAATAGGACAATTAGTTACTTTAATCTGACCCATATTAATATTTAACTCCAATCTGCAGATATTATAATGTTAAGTTTTCTGTGATATCTGCGGCACAGAGAATTTAGCGTAATATTTTATTTAATTATAACTGTGATAATATTCCAGCCTCATCTAATTCCTTAAGATATCGGGCTATGGCATCTTTCCAGTCAGGAAGAGGCGTAAAGCCGTTAGCTATAAGTTTTGATTTGTCAAGACGGCTGTTAGACGGGCGCTTTGCTTTAGCAGGATAAGCCTCACTTCCTACAGGAAGTACAGTTACGTTGCCATAAATATTATTGTAAGCAGCGGCCTGTCGTAAGATCTCACAGGTAAAGTCATACCAGCTTATATATCCGCCTTCGTTAGTTACATGATATATTCCATATCGTGAAGTTTCTGCCATATCGGTAAGCAGACGCGCAAGGTCGGCGGTATAAGTAGGTGTACCAATCTGGTCATTGACAACAGTAAGAGTGTTATGGTTCTTTCCAAGCTTAAGCATTGTTTTAACGAAGTTGTTACCGTTAATACCAAATACCCATGCAATTCTTACTATAAAATATTTTTCAAGTGTATTCTGTACTGCAAGTTCTCCTTTATATTTTGAGCTGCCATATATATTGAGCGGATTGCATGTATCGTCTGGCTTCCAGGGTTTATTTCCATTGCCGTCAAATACATAATCTGTTGATATATATATCATTTTACAGTTGATATTTTTGCAGGCATCTGCAATGTTTTGTGTTCCAATGGCGTTAACTGCCATTGCATCATCTATACGTTCTTCTGCAAGGTCAACGGCAGTCCATGCAGCACAGTGCATTACAACATCGGGAGCGTTGTTTTTAATAAATGTACTAACCTGTGTGGAATCAGTAATATCCATCTCATTATGACCGGCACAGATGACTGTATTGCCACGATGCATTAATTCATTAACAACATCATGGCCAAGTTGACCGGTTACTCCGGTTACAAGAACTTTCATAAATATAAATAAACCTTTCCGCAGGCATTAGTAGTATAAAATTATGTATCAGTGTGCTGCCTGCCACACAAAGTAATATAAGTAATATTTGAAATATAATATTCATATATTCACAAATGATAAATTAGCGGTTGCCATACATTTTCTCATAATAATTCTGATATTCGCCGGAAATAATAGTTTCCCACCATTCTTTATTATCAAGATACCACTGTATAGTCTTTTTAATTCCATCGGCGAACTTAGTTTCAGGAAGCCATCCGAGTTCATTGTGAATCTTAGTAGGATCAATGGCATAACGCATATCATGGCCTTTTCTGTCAGTTACATACGTTATAAGACTTTCAGGCTTGTTAAGTTCGTGACAAATGATTTTAACGATATCAATATTTTTCATTTCATTGTGTCCACCGATATTATATACTTCACCGACACGTCCTTTGTGAATAATGAGGTCAATTGCCTTACAGTGGTCTTCTACATATAACCAGTCACGGACATTTTCACCCTTGCCATATACGGGAAGAGGCTTGTCATTTAATGCATTAGCAATCATAAGAGGTATAAGCTTTTCCGGAAAATGGTATGGACCATAGTTGTTAGAACATCTGCTTATGGTAACAGGTAGTCCGTATGTTCTATGGTATGCGAGTACTAAAAGGTCGGCACCCGCCTTAGAAGAACTGTAAGGGCTGCTTGTATGTATAGGAGTCTCTTCTGTAAAGAAAAGGTCAGGGCGGTCAAGAGGAAGGTCGCCATACACTTCGTCAGTTGATACCTGATGATATCTTGTAATACCATATTTTCTGCAGGCATCCATAAGAACTGCTGTACCCTTGATATTAGTATCAAGGAATATTTCAGGGTTTTCAATTGAACGGTCAACATGGCTTTCCGCTGCAAAGTTGACTACCATATCAGGATGTTCTTCTTCAAATAATCTATATACTGCCTCTCTGTCTGTAATGCTTTCCTTGACAAATCTGAAATTAGGATTGTTAATTACAGGTGCGAGAGTTGAAAGATTACCGGCATAGGTTAAGCAGTCAAGGCATATTATACGGTAATCAGGGTATTTGTTTAACATGTGGAATATAAAATTACTTCCGATAAATCCGGCTCCGCCGGTTACAATAATTGTCATAAAATCTCCATTTCCGCCGATATTTAACAGGAAAAAACGATAAGGTTACGCCTTTATTAATCCGGCACATTTAAGTGTTAATTAAAAAATATAATTATATCTGATTAAATTAATGAAGTTTGTCGATGTATTTACCATTTAATACATCGAGAAGATACTGTCCGTACTGATTCTGTTTAAGAACTTCATATACTTTCATTACATCATCTTTGGTAATCCAGCCGTTAAGATATGCAATCTCTTCAAGACAGGCAATTTTACGGTGCTGGTGTGTTTCAATAGTCTTAACGAAGTTAGTTGCTTCTACAAGGCTTTCGTGTGTACCTGTATCAAGCCATGTAAAGCCCTGTCCTAGAAGTTCAACATTAAGTTTTCCATTTTCAAGGTAAATTCTGTTTAAGTCAGTTATTTCTAATTCGCCTCTTGCACTTGGTTTAAGACTTTTAGCATATTGTACCACGTTATTATCATAGAAATAAAGACCTGTAACACAGTAATTGCTCTTAGGATGTTCCGGTTTTTCTTCAATAGAAACGGCTTTGTTGTTTTTATCAAATTCAACAATACCGAAGCGTTCAGGGTCGTCAACATAGTATCCGAATACAGTAGCTCCTTTTCCTGATACAGCGTTATTAACAGCTTCATTAAGTCTGTCTATAAGGCCATGTCCTGCAAATATATTATCTCCAAGGACCATTGCCACAGGTTCATTTCCGATAAAATCTTCTCCAATAATAAAAGCCTGTGCAAGACCGTCGGGACTAGGTTGTACAGCATAGGAGAGGTGGACGCCAAACTGCCTGCCATCACCTAATAACTCTTTGAATCGAGGTGTATCCTGAGGTGTGGAGATAATAAGGATATCTCTGATACCTGCATTCATAAGGACAGACATAGGATAATAGATCATAGGTTTGTCATAGACTGGCAGAAGCTGTTTAGATGTTACCATAGTAAGCGGATAAAGACGTGTACCTGAACCACCGGCTAAAATAATTCCTTTCATTTGTATTTCCTCCATTATTTGTATTATGTAATATAACTATTTTTAGTTTAAATGATTATTATATAATTATAATACTAGGTGACGTAACGTAAGTGTCAAGTGATTTTAAAAAATTATATTTTTGTAAAAATATTTATCAGAATCAAAGAAGTATTATTATCAAAAAAATAATGGCATTTAAAATAACAACAGTGTTGATTTAACAGAAAATAGGAATAAAATCCTAAAGTTTTCCACATAATAAATCCAAAGCTGATATATGGCTGTGTGAGCTGTTGTGTCCGTTTTAACTGGCAGGCTTACAGAGGCGGTATGATTAATATAAGAATTGGAGGGTAATATTGTGAAGGCAACAGGAATTGTAAGAAGAATAGATGACCTTGGAAGAATAGTAATACCTAAAGAGATAAGAAGAACATTAAGAATAAGAGAGACTGACCCTTTAGAGATTTATACAGAAAATACAGGTGAAATAGTTCTGAAAAAATATTCACCCGTTGGGGAATTATCACAATTTGCAAGGGATTATGCGGAGTCGTTAGCTGCAACTACCGGTCAGATTATATGCATAACTGACCGTGAACAGATAGTAGCTGTATCGGGTACTGTAAAAAAGGATTTTATGTCAAAGCAGATAACAAGACAGCTTGAGGAATTAATAGAGCAAAGAATGCCTCTTGTGGCATCGTGTAATCACGATAGGTATATACAGATAACAGATGATTCACCAATACAGGCAGTATCAGAAGCAATATGTCCCATAATAAGTGAGGGAGATGCGCTTGGCGCAGTTATAATGCTTGCAAAGGATGATAAGCAGAGCTATTCAGACACAGAAAAATTATTGGTTTCAAGTGCTGCTGATTTTATTGGAAGACAGATGGGAGCGTAGGGAAAGGAATACGCAGCCTGTCTACCCTGTTCAATAGTGGTAGCATTATAGCTCCATATTTCTATATTTTGTTTTCATATCATCAATAAGCATTTTTGTATTAGATCGTTTTGAGAGTATTTTGACACTATAAAAAATAGTTGCCAAAATGTCAGGTAAAAATATATATGTATTTATTTTGATTAATTTTTTAAGACAAAACGCATTACATTATGATAAAATATTTATATTATTGTATAAACAACCGGAAATTGGAGAGTATTAAGGATGAACGAAGAATTTATTAAGGAACGATACACGTTACAGGATGTACTTGATATAGTCCATAAGCTAAGGCAGCCGGATGGATGTCCATGGGACAGTGTGCAGACCTATGAATCAATGAAAAAATGTGTTACAGATGAAGCAGAGGAAGTAGTGGAAGCAGTTGATAATAATGATTATATTAATCTTCGTGAGGAGTTAGGAGATCTGTTATTACAGGTGCTTATGTATACTGAGATTGCAAAGGAACGCAGTGAATTTACACTTGAGGATGTAGTTGATGAGCTTGGAAAGAAGCTTATAAGACGTCATCCTAATGTCTTTACACAGGAAGAAGAGGTGGCTAAGCTTAACATAGAGGAAGGCTTAAGCATTTGGAAAGCCGTAAAGAAAAAGGAAAAGGCTGACCGTCTTTTAGAATATGAACGTGCATATAAAGAGGGGCGGATATCTAAAGAATTACTTGAGATAAAAAGGAAAAGTATACAAAGTTAAAAGCAGGTATACAAAAAACAGTAAAAAACCACGGTAAAGCCTAAAAATACGCGGTTTGTATTGACAAAAACTGTAAAAGAGTTTATAAATGATTTGTTGGGGCAATCCAATAGAATATACTTATTGAGGAGAGAAATTTACATGAATAAGACTGAATTAGTAGCAGCTATGGCTGAAAAGGCAGAATTATCTAAGAAGGATAGTGAAAAGGCTTTAAAGGCATTCATCGATGTTGTTAGTGAAGAATTACAGAAGGGCGAAAAGATCCAGTTAGTTGGTTTCGGTACTTTTGAAGTTAGCGAAAGAGCAGCAAGAACAGGTAAGAATCCACAGACAGGTGCAGAAATTAAGATTCCTGCTTCTAAGGCTCCTAAGTTCAAGGCTGGTAAGGCTTTAAAGGATGCAGTTAATGCATAATTGATTCTTTAATTAAAGGATTCATGACAGACAGGTATCATATATTATAAAGATACCATTTATTAAGGAGCTGTCGCACTAGGAATTTTAATACCGGATAGGACTTTTATCGAAGTTATCCTTATCCTGTATAAAGCTTCATTAGTGCGGCGGCTCTTTTTTTGAGTATTGTAAAATGGAGGAAGTATGAGATTAGATAAATATCTTAAAGTGTCAAGACTTATAAAGAGAAGAACGGTTGCTAATGATGCATGTGATGCAGGCAGAGTTAAGATTAATGATAAGGTTGCCAAGGCATCGGTTGATGTCAAAGAGGGCGATGTTATTGAGATTGAATTTGGTAATAAATCAGTCAAGGTAAGAGTTACGGCAGTTAAGGATACCGTAAAGAAAGAAGAAGCTGCTGATATGTTTGAATATATCTGATGTTATCAGCCGGTATATTTAAGTCTGAGATGACCTCTTTATGAGGATTGCATAGTTGACCGGCGGTCTGCAGCAGGATTGGCGGGCGAATCTTAAACATAATAAAGACAGTCATAAATACCATATCAATGAATATATTTAGAGTGAACAAAACAGATAGCCAATGTTTCCTGGATGGAACCGCTGACTATCAGGGTGTTTAACTATAAATAATTGCAGCAGAAATGGAGATTGATATGGAAGAGAGAGCTAATCAGAAGATGTCACACAGAGTATTTATGACGGATAGAAAGAAAATAGAGCTTACAGGAATTACGGATGTTATATCTTTTGACCTTAATAAGGTCGTATTAGAATCAGAATATGGTCTTATAACGATAAAGGGAAGTAATCTCCATGTGAACCGTCTGTCGGTAGAAAAGGGTGAGCTAGATATAGAAGGAAAGGTTGAAGCCTTTGTATATTCGCAGGCACAGCAAATCGCAGGAAAGGGCGAGACCCTTATTGGAAGGTTGTTTAAATGATAAGCCAGTCTATCGCAAGAGAGAGCATGACACTTGTATTAGCACTCTTCTGGGGTATGGTGCTTGCATTTGAATATGACTGTATAAGAGTATTCAGACGTATTGTAAGACATAAAAGAGTCTGGACTATGTCTGCAGAGGATATAATATTCTGGATAAATACCGGGTTTATGGTATTTAGTATTATATATGAGCTGAATAATGGCATAATAAGAGGTTTCGTGACAGCGGGCTTTGTGGCAGGAGCTGTTATATACAGATATTCCTTTGGCAGGTTATTTGTAAAATATATGACATTAATACTGCAATTTCTTCTAAGACCATTGAAAATATGTATAAAATTTATTATAATAAAATTTAAACATTTAATAGTAAAGATAAAATCGAGAAAGGAAGGATTGCCATGAAGTTTGAAACCAGAAGAGAACATGCCATGCGTCTTAAGAGGCAGAGAAGGTCAGGAATAATTGGGCTGGTGCTTGCATTTGCATTAGTAATTGTCATCGGTATTGCAATGTATACTAACAAAGTATCACTTGATAAGCAGTATGCGCAGAATGAACAGACAAAGGCAGGACTTCAGGCACAGATAGAGGAACAGCAGCAAAGAACAAAAGATCTTGATGAATATAAGAAGTATATACAGACTAAGAAGTTTGTTGAGGAGATGGCAAAGGATAAGTTTGGTCTTATATATCCTGATGAGATAGTATTCAGGCCTGATAACAAATAGTACATAAAATATTAAGTGTTAATATTTTAATATCTGTATATGCGTAACATTAATAATATCTGTATAGTTTAGGATATGTAATATTGATAATATCTGTATAATTTAAGATGTGTAATGTTGATAATATCTGTATAATTTAAGATGTGTAATATTGATAATATCTGTTCTTAATATAATTGAATATTTCATGGTATGACATTTTTTTTAAAATTAATATATTATACTGATGGCTGTTGAAAATATAATAGTGGAGCCACTGATATGAAAAAGTCAGCAGAACTGCTCAGCGGTCCACAGCAGGATTCGTGAGGGAATCTTGAATTTATGGCAGAAATGGAGTCAGTATGGGAGATAATATTTATGATTATGTTATGACATATTCGTATAATAAGCTGGAGGAAACAGCCAGAACTTTCAGACGTCTTGGAGAAGCGTATAACAGTGCTTCCGATGGTCAGTCTGTGGCACCGGGTATTTCCAGACAGCTTTTTTTAGTTGCGGATACTTTAGAAGAATGTATGACAATTCAATCGGCCAATATAAATATAAGTGTAAAAAGTGCTGATAAAAATTTCATAAAGGAACTTAAGGGAAAATGTATCATAAATGGAATCAGAATAAAGAATACACGCCTTATCACAGGTAGTAATGGAAAACATCAGATAATATTAATGGCCAGGAGCGTAGGACGTGGCTGCATATCCATAAGAAGACTGCTATCCGTTATAGCGTGCTGTTCCAATACAGGATATTACAGTGATAATATGAACAGGACAATTATTAATGAAGAATTTCATCAATACGTCTTTGTGGAGGAAGACAGGTTCCGGATATTATCGGGCGTATCCAGAATTAATAAGGGAAAAGAACGCTATAATGGGGATAACTTTCTTATGTCACACCCTGATTGTGGAAAAGCCATTGCTGCCATTGCTGATGGAATGGGGTGCGGAAAAAGGGCATTTATTGAGAGTAGGATGGTAATAGAGCTTATTGAAAATTGCATCAAGGCCGGATTTGATGAGAAAGCTGCATTAGAGCTTGTTAATTCGGCATATATTGCAGGTGGCGGCATGGGTAATCCCGTTACGGTAGATATGAGTATTATTGATTGTCAGACAGCATATATGCACTGTATCAAGCTGGGGGCGGTATCGACATTTATAAAAAGGGAGTCCTGTGTCGAGATAATTAAGTCTACTACGCTTCCGATAGGTGTGCTTGAAAAAGTCGATTATGACTGTACTACTAAAAAGCTGTATGATGGTGATTATGTTGTAATGGTAAGTGACGGAATTCTTGATAATTTTCCATGTATTAACAAGGAGGAGCAGATGGCAGATGTTATAAGTTCAATAAGTGTGCGTGAACCTAATGCTATGGCAGCACATATTCTTAAACAGTCACTAAGCTGTCATAATAATAAACCTTCTGATGACTGTACAGTTATGGTTATAGGACTGTTTGACACATACAGGAAATGATAATATAATTATTCTTATGGTAGAAAAAGTATATAGATTTATAAAACAGAATAATATGTTTGACGGCTGCAATAATATAATTGCAGGAATATCCGGCGGGGCAGATTCGGTATGTCTTATGCTGGTACTTACAAGGATAATTAAGCTTGGAAGATATCCTATAAAGCTTACAGGTGTACATGTCAATCATGGCATAAGAGGAGAAGAAGCCTCAAGAGATGAAAGATTTGCAATGGATTTCTGTAAAGGTCTTGGTGTTGAATGTAAAACAGTCCACATTGATATTCCGAAGCTTGTAAAAGAGCAGGGATTGTCAGAGGAGGAGGCAGGACGAATAGAAAGATACCGGATATTTAATGAGGTGGCAGCTTCAATGCAGGGCAATTCAAGAATAGCTGTGGCACATCATATGAATGATCAGGCAGAGACTGTTCTTATGAATATGTTCAGAGGAAGTTCTCTCGCAGGAATATCAGGTATTAAGCCGGTAAGGGATAATATAATAAGACCACTTTTATGTGTTGACAGACAACAGATAGAGAGCTTTCTTAAAGAATGTGCACAGGATTATATAACCGACAGCACTAATCTTGATAATGATTATACGAGAAATAAATTACGAAACACATTAATTCCATTTATACAGAATAATATCAACAGACAGGCACCGCAGCATATATGTATGGCAGCACAGGATATATCAGAAGCAGAGGAGTATATATCGGCGCAGGCAGACAGGTTGTATAATGAGCGTGTAACTGTAGAATATGATAGTGCAGGTAATGTGACAGGAGCAGATATTGATATAAGCGGTGACTGTGACAGATTTCTGTTACGATATGTAATAAGGCGTGTAATAGGTATGATTGCAGGACATTTAAAGGATGTTTATAAGACACATATAATGGCGGTGGTATCACTTGCTGATATGCAGACAGGCAGACAGATTGATATGCCTTATTCAATTATTGCCAAAAGAAAATATAATTGTATATCAATGTATAAGAGACAGGTTAATTCTGATAATAATAATGAGTATATATACAATAATAATATAGATGGCAACGGTACTGTTTATGATATACAGTCAGCCGGCATCTGTGAAAATAAAAAGAGCAGCAGCCTGACAGCAGCATTTAATGGTGCATATGATGCGCATACTGCTGATGGTAAAAGTGGTTTACAATATGATTGTATTGAAAAAGACAGATTGGTCAGGCTCGCTTTAGGAGATACAATAACGGTTGATATTAATGATTATTGTTATATTCATGGCAGTAAAATGACCTTTATTGAGAAAATTACATTTGACAGGGTGTTAACACTTGAAAAAAACGGAAATAATAGTTATACTATTTACTTTGATTGCGATAGATTAGATTCTGTACTGGTAATAAGAAATAAGACTGTTGGTGATTATATCAGGGTCAATGTTGATGGAAGAAGCAAAAAGCTTAAAAAAGAACTTGTGGACAGAAAAGTTCCCAGTGAATACAGACAGAATGTACTCCTGCTTGCAGATGGCAATGATATATTATGGATGTGTGGCATAAGAAGAGGTGAATCTGCCAGAGTTGATAAAGAATCGTCACATATAATAAGAGCTGTCATCAGTACACAATAATTTTAAAAGATATAAGATTAAAGAAAGGATAAAACGGCAGTTATGAACGAGAAAGTATTGCAAAAACATGATATCAGCGTAATGATACCGGAAGAAAAATTACAAAAGAGGGTATGCGAGCTTGCAGAACAGATAAGTAAGGATTATGAAGGAAGTTATGTCAAGCTGATATGCATACTTAAGGGAAGCATATTTTTTACATGTGAACTGGCAAAGAGAATAACAGTTCCTGTAATGCTTGATTTTATGCAGGTTTCAAGCTATGGAAGCGGTACGGCATCAAGCGGCGACATTAAGATAAAAAAAGAACTTGATGAGAGTATTGAAGATGAGCATGTAATTATTGTAGAGGATATTATAGATTCGGGTAATACGCTTGCAAGACTTGTGCCTATGTTACAGGAAAGACATCCTAAGTCACTTAAGATATGTACGCTTCTTAGCAAGCCTGACAGGAGAGAAGTTGATATTGATGTTGAGTATAACGGCTTTGTTATTCCTGATGAATTTGTTGTAGGTTATGGTCTTGATTATGACCAGAGATACAGAAATCTTCCATACATCGGAGTATTAAAGCTGTAAAGAACAGCAGCAGGATGGGAAACAGGATGAATGAATTTCTCACTGCATTTTCACAATAGAGTGATGACAGGACATAAGAATTGATATTCCGGCAGGAAATGCAGTAATAAGCCGTAAAGGCAAATATAACATAAAAGGGAGGAAGAGATGAATAATAACAAAAGCAGATTTGGCGGCTTTGGTATGTATGTTATATTGTTAGCAATTATAGCAATATTTTATATGGTATTTACCAGAATGTCTTCAACAACATCGGGATATACGTATAAGAATTTTAAAAGCGATGTTGAAAAAGGGAATGTTGCAAGTGTAGTAATTAAGCAGAATTCTGAAGTCCCAACAGGGGTTCTTACTGTTAAATTTACAGCTTCAGGAACAAATGAAAAGGTTCTTAATGTATCAGATATCAATGAGGTAGAGGCATTTCTTGATAACAGCAGTGTTGATTATGAGGTTAAAGACGTAGTAAGACAGAGTACATGGATAAATATGCTCTGGCCGATTATCATGTGTGTGATAACTATAGGACTTATTGTATTTTTGACTTCAAGACAGTCTGGTGGTGGAACAAGTGCCAAGATGATGAATTTTGGTAAGAGCAGGGCAAAGCTTATAGATGATATGGGAAGACAGGTTACATTTAAGAATGTAGCAGGTCTGCATGAAGAAAAGGAAGAATTAGAAGAGATTGTAGATTTTCTTAAGAATCCGGCAAAGTATACAGAGCTTGGTGCAAGAATCCCTAAGGGGGTTATTCTTACAGGACCTCCGGGAACAGGTAAGACACTGCTTGCCAAGGCGGTTGCCGGTGAAGCCGGAGTACCTTTTTTTAGTATATCAGGTTCAGACTTTGTAGAGATGTTTGTAGGTGTCGGTGCATCAAGAGTAAGAGACCTCTTTGAAGAGGCAAAAAAGAATTCTCCATGTATCGTATTTATTGACGAGATAGATGCTGTAGCAAGAAGAAGAGGAACAGGTATGGGTGGCGGTCACGATGAGCGTGAACAGACACTTAACCAGATGTTAGTTGAGATGGATGGATTTGGCGTTAATGAAGGAATTATCGTTATGGCAGCCACTAACAGAATAGATATACTCGATCCGGCTATATTAAGACCGGGAAGATTTGACAGAAAAGTTGTAGTTGGAGCACCTGATGTACAGGGACGTTTAGAGATACTTAACGTACATGCTGCAAAGAAGCCTCTCGGAGATGATGTGGACTTTGAATCGCTTGCAAGAACAACGGCTGGCTTTACAGGTGCGGATCTTGAGAACCTTCTTAATGAAGCCGCTATTAATGCAGCAAAAGCAAAGAAAAGATATATTTCTAACTCAGATATTGAATATGCATTTGTCAAGGTTGGTATCGGCGTTGAGAAGAAGAGTAAGATTATATCTGAAAAAGAAAAGAAGATTACAGCATACCATGAATCAGGACATGCAATTCTTTTCCACCTTCTTCCGGATGTCGGACCTGTGCATACAGTGTCCATAATTCCTACAGGAATGGGTGCAGCAGGTTATACTATGCCGCTTCCTGAAAGAGATGAGATGTTTAATACAAGAGGCAAGATGCTTCAGAATATTATTGTAAGTCTTGGTGGCCGTATAGCAGAGGAACTTATATTTGATGATATCACAACAGGTGCTTCACAGGATATAAAGCAGGCTACGGAAACGGCAAGAGCCATGGTAACCAAGTATGGCTTTTCGTCTAAGCTCGGGCTTATCAATTATGATGACAGCAATGATGAAGTGTTCATAGGAAGAGATCTTGCACATTCAAGACCATATGGTGAGGATATAGCAGGTCAGATTGATATGGAAGTTAAGAATATCATTGATGAATGTTATGAAAAGGCAAGAAAGATTATTACAGACAATATGGATGTGCTTGAAAAGAGTGCAGACCTTCTTCTTGAGAAAGAAAAAATTACAAGAGAAGAATTTGAAGCACTTTTTAAGGATAAGGCATCTGATGATAAGACAACTGATAGTAAGGTGTCTGGTGATAAAATAACAGATGACGTGACATTTACAGATAGTGCAGAATAATCAGATTGTAATAAAACATTCCTTGCTGTATAGCCGGATACAGCAGATGGAAAGTATAGCAGTAAAATATAGTATAATAGGACAATATTGTTATTGTATATAATATTGTTAAAATGTATTGTGAAATATGTATAAAAAAACGATGGGATTTTTGTTATATTTGGTAACACTTATAATTGCATTAGTGTTACTATAATTAACGTAAAAACCCCCCAATACATTATATATTTTTTGCTACACCCCATAATAAGTGAAATACCTTCTCCAAAAAGGACAGCCTTCCCCGGCTGTCCTTTTTACTGTTTATTTTATGGAAAAATTTACGGGTAAGATGAAAATGACGGTTGAATTGACAGCGTTTTCGTTATAATATTAAGGTATATAATGTATTAAATATGGTGATTATTTGGGAAAAGGGAGTCTGTGTATGAAAATAGTTAAATTAGTTGAAAGTCTTGCGCAAGATGAGAAAAAACTGCTTTACATGTGTAATGTAAGACCTATTTTAAATACCAGAGCATTATTTAGTGATGCAACAGAAAAGTTCAGAAGTCCGTGTGAGCCTGAGCCGGGCGATGAGGTAAAGCTCAGGTTAAGAACCGGAAGATATAATGTAGATAAGGCATATGTATACATTAATAATGTCGAACATGAGATGAATAAAGTGGACAGTAATTATAAGTTCGATTATTATGAAGCTGTAATACATGTTGATGAAAATAAGATATATTATTATTTTAAGGTAAGGTCAGGCAATGCTACCTGTTATTATAATCAGATAGGAGCACAGGAAGAGCTTAATCCTTATTATAATTTTGAGATAATACCGGGCTTTAGTACGCCACAGTGGGCGAAGGGGGCGGTTATGTACCAGATATTTGTTGACCGCTTCTATGATGGGGATAAGTCCAATAATGTAATTAATGATGAATATAGTTATATTGGCGAGCATGTCAATAGTGTAAGTGACTGGAATAAGTACCCTGCGACAATGGGAATAAGGGAATTTTATGGTGGAGACCTTAAGGGGGTCTGGGATAAACTGGATTATCTTAGTGATCTTGGAGTCGATGTTATATATCTTAATCCGATATTTGTGTCGCCGTCCAATCATAAGTATGATATACAGGATTATGATTATGTAGATCCTCATTTTGGGGTTATTGTATCTGATGATGGAGAAACGCTCGCACAGGGAGATAATAATAATGTCAATGCGACAAGATATAAGGACAGAGTAACTAACAGGGCTAATCTTGAAGCGGGTAATAAGTATTTTGCAGACCTTGTACAACATATCCATTCAAGGGGCATGAAAGTTATTATAGATGGTGTATTTAATCATTGCGGTTCGTTTAACAAATGGCTTGACAGAGAGCATATATACAGCTCAAGTAAAGAACATTATGAGCCGGGAGCATATGAGTCTTACAGCAGCCCATACCACGATTTCTTTAAGTTTTACAGTGACCAGTGGCCGGATAATAATTCATATGATGGATGGTGGGGGCATGATACGCTTCCTAAGCTTAATTATGAGGACTCTAAGACGCTGGAAGATTATATATTAGGAATTGCAAAAAAATGGGTGTCTGCTCCGTATAATGTCGATGGATGGAGACTGGATGTAGCGGCAGATTTAGGACATAGTGAAGAATATAATCACTATTTCTGGAAAAGATTCAGACAGGCCGTTAAAGAAGCTAATCCACAGGCTATAATTCTTGCAGAAAATTATGGAGATTCTTATAACTGGCTGCATGGCGGTGAGTGGGATACCATAATGAATTATGATGCATTTATGGAGCCTGTAACATGGTTTCTTACAGGTATGCAGAAGCACAGTGATGAATTTCGTCAGGATATGCTTGGCAATGCTGATAATTTCTTTGGAGCTATGCACCATAATATGTCAAGGATGGGTGGACAGGCTTATGCCATATCGATGAATGAGCTGTCTAATCATGACCATTCAAGATTTCTTACAAGGACTAACAGGACAGTAGGCAGGGTGGCATATGCAGGTGCAGAGGCAGCTAATGCCAATATTAATAAATATGTCTTTATGGAGGCTGTAGTAATTCAGATGACATGGCCGGGTGCACCTACGATATATTATGGTGATGAAGCGGGAGTATGTGGCTGGACAGATCCTGATAACAGAAGAACATATCCGTGGGGGCATGAAGACAAGGAGCTTATAGCATTTCATAAGGCAATGATTAAGGTTCATAAGGAGAGCCCTGCACTTATGCATGGCTCATATAAGAGTCTTCTGGCACAGTATAATCTTATAGCCTACGGACGATTTACAGATGATGATGCAGTTATTGTAATTGTTAATAATTCTGAAGATGAAAGAAGAGTAAAGATACAGGCCTGGGAGACAGGACTTACTGATAAAGATGATGTAGAACAGGTAATGGTAACTTATGATGGCGGTTTTAGTACAGAACGGTTAGGATATTCACTTCCGGGAGGATGCCTTGAGATTGGTCTTAGAAAGACATCGGCAGTTGTGCTTCGTAAGATGAAATGGTAATATGGTGACGTACTATTAATTAGAAAGGCTGGATATTAATACGATGGGTAAAAATGAGATAAAGCTTAATAAAAAGATGCGTATGTGGAATAAATATAAGAATTTAGTCTATGTATGTGTAGGAGTTGTGGCAGCGGTAGTGGTATGTATTGCTGCATATAAAGGAATAACAGGAAGTTCAGATAATACTGATAAAAAGAGTGCTGCACAGACAACGGTGGCTGGAAATAATACAACACAGTCAACACAGTCGCAGAATATAACGCAGCAGACTACAATGCAGAATACGACAGTGGCAGGAAATGCAGCACAGACAACTATAGCGGGTAATACACAGCAGACTACAATGGCGAATGCAGCACAGGCAGTAGGTGTTACACCTTTAACATTAGCAGGACCTGCACAGGCACAGGAATATACATCAAGAGATTATTATAATGGTTCAATATTTATCGGTGATTCGATTATTGACGGAATAGCATATTATAATTATATAGACTCTGCACAGATATATGCAGATGGCAATAATACTACAGATAAGACTGAGAAATATCTTGATGATATTATCAAGCTTACACCGGCAAGGGTATTTATAATGGTCGGACTTAATGATGCGAACTATGGAACAAGAAGTGCACAGACTATAGCGGAAAATATTATGGCAATTGCTTCACAGATTAAGACAGCAAGTCCTAATACTAACGTATGTGTATTATCGCTTCTTCCTATTACACAGGAGTTTGAGGCAAAGGCTAATGTTAATGCAAAGCAGTCTGTGATTGATGAGATTAATAATATTGTTATGGCAGCATGTCCTTCTAACAGTGTAACGTATGTGGATGTTGCAACAGCATTTAAGGATGCCAGCGGATACATGAATCCACAGTATACAGGTAATGGAAGCAATATTTATAATGAATATTATCCATTTCTTCTTAATGGTATAGCGGGAGTAGTTAAATAATGAATTTTTATGTAATGACATTATTTCCTGATATGATTACAAATGGACTTAACACGAGCATAACAGGAAGGGCAATTGAAAAAGGACTATTGTCTGTGGAAGCTGTGGATATAAGAGATTTTTCTACTAATAAGCATATGAAGGTAGATGATTATCCTTATGGCGGCGGTGCCGGAATGGTAATGCAGGCACCGCCTGTGTGTGCAGCTTTTGACAGTATTGTACAAAGATCAGGGCACAGACCGAGAGTTGTATATATGACACCGCAGGGACATACATTTACACAGAAGATGGCGCATGAATTTGCTAAGGAAGACGACCTTGTGATTCTATGCGGACATTATGAGGGAATAGATGAGAGAGCACTGGAAACGATTGTTACAGATTATGTATCAATAGGTGACTATGTTCTTACGGGTGGAGAACTTCCTGCGATGGTTGTAATAGATACAATATCAAGGCTTGTGCCGGGAGTACTTAACAATTCTGAATCGGCAGAGACGGAGAGCTTTGAAAATGGACTTCTGGAATATCCGCAATATACAAGACCGGTTGAATTTAATGGAATGAGAGTACCGGATGTACTTCTTTCAGGGCATCATGGCAAGGTGGAAGAGTGGAGATATCAGAAGTCGTTAGAGAGAACAAAAAAGTTCAGACCTGATATGTATGAGGCTTATATTAAGGAAAGTGCAAAAGATAATGAAAAATAAGTTTTAAAAAATGAGTATAAGCCTGCAGTCTGCGAAGAAAAATAGATTGTATAAGAATGCGAAGAAAATAAATTTATAGAAAAATATTGACGTGGTTACATTACTATGGTAAAATATTAAATGTTCGCGGGAACGTGGATGTTTTGAATGTAAACGATATATTAAAGGAATCTTTGATGTATAATCTTTGATTTCTGCCTAGATAGCTCAGTCGGTAGAGCAGAGGACTGAAAATCCTCGTGTCACTGGT
>URAI01000043.1 GCA_900545725.1 uncultured Eubacterium sp. | reverse complement strand
GACTAAGTTCTTCCCATATGCATACAAATCTTACATATCAGCCACAGCCTGCCCTCATCTACACCCCTTGTTTCAACAAATCTCAATTTATTTGCACATTGGATGAAAATGTTATATAATAGTCAGAGTATTTCATTCGATGCAATTTTCTGTATCGATTCCCAGAAAAATAATAACTGTTATTTATAAAAACATATCAATAGTGAGCAGTATTTATCACATTTACATAATCAAAAGTTTAATCAGGCATGTTATGATGATTGATGGCAGCAAGATACAGTGATTTATAATGCTTAATTTGTAGTAACGGATAAAAAGGATTAATTTATTAACCTGGATAATTAATATTATGCCAGTCTGATTGTGTTGAATTTTTAACAATATAAAAGCGAACCTTAAAAACTTAGTAAAATAGAATGGAGATTTATTATGGATAATAATATGAGAGAAAAATTAGAAACCTTACCTCTTACAGTGCTTAAAGAATTTGCGAAGGATAAGAAGTTAAAGAATGTATCCACTCTCAGGAAAAAAGAGCTGATAGAAGCGCTGATAGAAGCTGATAAGGCTGAAAGGGAATCGGAAGTGCAGGCAGACAAAAAGATTGTCAGCTCATCAGTTGAAACAGAAAGAGGAATAAGAAGACAGCATATAGAAAAAAGAAATGTACATTCAAGACAGGATAATAGAACGTTACATAATGATAATTATAATGAGGAAAATAACACAGGTGAAGAGAACGAATTAAAAAATAAGCCTGAGAGAAATTCTTCTGACAGAAATAATATAGAAAAAAATAATTATCAGGAACAGGAGAATGTTGATAATAATCAGGAGATGGCGGATGGTATCTTAGAGGTATTATCAGATGGTTATGGATTTATCAGATGTGAAAATTATCTTCCCGGAGATGAGGACGTATATGTTTCACCATCGCAGATAAGAAGATTTAATTTAAAGACAGGCGATATTATCAGAGGTCCTAAGAGAGCAAAGTCACAGAGTGATAAGTTCTCAGCTTTATTATATCTTGAATCTGTTAATGGAAGGGATCCTGTATGTGCAATAAAAAGACCACCGTTTGAATCACTTACACCAATTTTCCCGAATGAGAGAATACATCTTGAAAAGAATACTAATACGGTTGCCATGAGAATGGTTGACCTTATATCCCCGATTGGAAAAGGCCAGAGAGGAATGATTGTATCTCAGCCTAAGTCAGGTAAAACAACTCTTTTAAAGCAGATTGCAAAAGCAGTCACAATCAACAATCCTGAGATGCATCTTATAATTCTTCTTATAGATGAAAGACCGGAGGAAGTAACGGATATTAAAGAATCTATTACAGGTGAAAATGTTGAGGTTATATATTCAACATTTGATGAGCTTCCTGACAGACATAAGAGGGTATCTGAGATGGTAATTGAGAGAGCTAAAAGGCTTGTAGAGCATGGTGATGATGTTATAATTCTGCTTGATAGTATTACAAGACTTGCAAGAGCCTATAATCTTACGGTACAGGCGAGTGGACGTACTTTATCAGGTGGTCTTGACCCGGCTGCTCTTCATATGCCTAAGAAGTTCTTTGGTGCAGCAAGAAATATGAGAGAGGGTGGAAGTCTTACAATACTTGCAACAGCACTTGTAGATACAGGAAGTAAGATGGATGACGTTGTATTTGAAGAATTTAAGGGAACAGGTAATATGGAACTTGTTCTTGATAGAAAACTTTCAGAAAAGAGAGTATTTCCTGCAATTGACATAGCCAAGTCAAGTACCAGAAGAGAGGACCTTCTTCTTAGTAAAGATGAGCTTATGGCAGTTGATATAATGAGAAAGGCACTTAATGGGATGAAGACAGATGAGGCTGCCGAGAGAATACTTGATTTATTTGTAAAAACTAAAGATAACAGCGAATTTATTAATACTGTACTTAAAAACAGACGAGTATAATAGAATTTCTAAAAAAATATTTTTGAAATTACTTGCATATAATAAATATGTATGATACACTATAAAAGCTGTTTATCAAATATAGGAAATTACTTTGCAGAGTAATTTCTGCAATGACAATAATAACTTAGTTTAATTTTTTAAAGAGGTGAAAATCATGAGAGAAGGAATCCATCCAGAGTACCATCAGGCAAAGGTTGTTTGTAACTGTGGTAATGAATTCGTAACTGGTTCAACAAAGGAAGAAATCCATGTTGAAATCTGTTCAAAGTGCCATCCTTTCTACACAGGACAGCAGAAAGCTTCATCAGCCCGCGGACGTATTGATAAGTTCAATAAGAAATACGGTGTTAAGAACAACTAATTATTTTAATTATAACATAAGGTTGAGGTTGATAAGACCTCAACTTTTTTACATTTCAGGAACTATTATTTTTGCTTTGAACTTAGGGTTCATAGTGAACCGTTATTAATATGATTGACGGAGGTTAAACAATGAAACCATCAGGTATAGGAGGTCAGGCTGTTATTGAAGGAATAATGATGCGTAATAAAGACAAGTATTCCATTGCAGTAAGAAAGCCTGACAAGCAGATTGAAGTTGTTGTAAAAGAAAGCCCGTTATTAACAGAAAAGCATAAGTGGCTTAATTATCCTGTTATAAGGGGAATATTTAATTTTGTTGATTCACTTGTTACAGGAATATCAACTATTAATTATTCAGCATCATTTTATGATGACCCGGCAGAACAGAATACTACTAAAGCAGATGAACTGGGAAAGGCAATATTTAAAGAAAAGACAGAATCAGTTCTTATGGCATTTACGATTATATTATCAGTTGTATTTGCTGTAGGTCTGTTTATGCTGCTCCCATATTTTATATCACGTCTTTTAAAAGATTATATAAGTTCTAAGTTTGTACTGAATCTGTTAGAGGGCATTGTGCGTCTTATTATATTTATTGCATATATTGCGGCAATATCCATGATGAGGGATATTAAGAGGACATATATGTATCATGGTGCAGAACATAAGTGTATTAACTGTATTGAAAACGGACTTATTCTCACACCGGAAAATGTAAAAAACAGTTCAAGATTTCATAAAAGATGCGGAACGAGTTTTCTGTTTCTTGTTATGTTTATTAGTATTGTATTTTTTATATTTATAAGAGTGGATAATACTGTACTTCAGATATGTATAAGGGTATTACTTATACCGGTTATAGCAGGAGTATCTTATGAAGTTATACGCCTTGCAGGAAAATCTGATGGTAAGCTGATAAACATAGTAAGTAAGCCAGGTATATGGATGCAGCATCTTACAACAAAAGAACCGGATATGGATATGATTGAGGTTGCAATAGAAGCGGTTGATGCTGTATTTGACTGGAAACAGTTTATTCTTGATTATTATAAGGATTCGGAGAATCCATTTGAAGAGCTGGAAGCTAAGGAAAATGAAGCGGCACTTACAGCGAGCCTTATTGATAATAAAGAAAATACAAGAACCATTAAGCCTAAAGACCTCAAAAAAGAAATTCAGGATGCTCATTCACAGGAAGTGCGTATTGCAGTTACAGGCAAGGGATATATGGAGGATAAGGTTAAGTCCGTATACGAAGAAAGTGATGATTCTGAAAGCACAGAATATGATAATGAAACAGACAGTGATGATACTTTAGATGAAGAAGATGTATTGGCAGGATTTGAAATAATTGACGACGATGATGCTATGGATAATACATTTATAAATAAAGACAGCTATAGTCATATTTATGCGGCAATTAATGAAGAGGATGAAAAGAGTCAGAAAGATAATAATACAGATGATAATCTTTCAGATGGTAGTGAAACTTCTAATGATGATAATGAAGAAGATATAAATGACTCTGAAAATGTCAATGTATCTGATGTATCAGATAGTGGAAAAGATGATGTATCAGATAGTGGAATTGAATTTATAGATGATATAGAAGATGATGAACTGACAGGTGATGATATTCCGCTGTTTAAAGAAAAAATAGATGATTAGTGTGAACATATGGAGGATTATAATTTGCAACCGGGTGATAAGCCTACATTAAGACAGGCTGTTTTATGGGGTACAGAAGTATTAAAGGAACATAATATAGCGGATGCTGAATATGACAGCTATGCTCTTCTTGAAAATATAATGTCAATTAACAGAACGTATTATCTTACGCACAGCATGGATGTGCTTGATGATAATATTAAAAAACAGTATTGCGATGCGATAAAACTTCGTTCAGAGCATATTCCATTGCAGCATATTACGGGGAAGACATGTTTTTACGGATATAACTACAATGTCAATGAACATGTACTTATTCCAAGATTTGATACAGAAATTCTTGTAGAACAGGTGCTTAAGGTTACTGATAATAATAGCAATGTCATAGATATGTGTACCGGTTCAGGCTGTATTATACTTACGCTTTCCAATGAAAAACACATAAAAGCCGGAATAGGTGTCGATATTTCACAGGCAGCACTAAAGGTTGCGGAAAGCAATAAAAAACTTTATAATATATCAGATGTGACATTTTTACAGAGTGATATTTTTAAAAATGTAAATACTGATATATTTAACGGTGGAAAAGCAGATGTAATAGTGTCTAACCCACCATATATAAGAACACAGGATATTGACTCTTTGTCAGAAGAAGTAAGAATACATGATCCATATCTTGCACTGGATGGCTTCGAGGATGGGCTGTATTTCTATAGAAATATTACTAAAGACTGTGGGAAATATCTGAAACGTGGTGGATGGCTTATGTATGAAATCGGATATGATCAGGCAGAAGATGTAACTGATATTTTGCATGAAAATGGATTTGATAAAATAAAAGTGGTCAAAGACCTTGCCGGACTTGACAGGGTTGTTGTTGGACAGTTATTATAAATGGTAATGCAAATTAATATATTGTTTATAATGTAAACCATAATTAATATATATTTCTTATTAGTAGTCAGATAGTAAAGAATATAAAAATAATAATTTCTGTATGAAAAGTCAGCAGTCTGACTAAGAGGCTCATAGCAGGATTCGTAAGCAAATCCTGAACAAAAATTTATAATCATATTAAAAAGAGAGAGGAATAATATAACCATGGATATATTTGGAAGACTTGATGATATTGTTAATCGTTATGAAGATATTACAGCAGAATTAAGCAATCCTGATGTTGTAAATGATCAGGATCGCTTCCGTAAGCTTATGAAGGAACAGAATAATATTGCACCGATTGTTACAGCATTTACAGAATATAAGGACTGCAAGAAAAATATAGATGACAGTCTGGCAATGCTTGATGAAGAAAGTGATGAAGAATTAAGAGATCTTGCAAAGGAAGAACTTGCAGAAGCCAGAAAAAGAGCAGAAGAATTAGAAGAAGAATTAAAGATATTATTATTACCAAAGGATCCTAATGATGATAAAGATATTGTTGTGGAAATCAGAGCCGGTGCCGGTGGAGAAGAAGCAGCTCTTTTTGCAGCGGAGCTTTTCCGTATGTATTCACATTATGTTGATTCTAAGGGCTGGAAGCTTGAAGTTGTCAATGCTGATGAAACAGGTCTTGGCGGTATGAAAGAAGTTGAATTTATGGTAAAGGGTCAGGGAGCATATTCGGTTATGAAGTATGAAAGTGGAGTACACAGAGTACAGAGAGTCCCTGTTACAGAGTCTAATGGACGTTTACAGACTTCTACAGCCTCTGTAGCAGTTATGCCGGAGGCAGAAGAGGTTGATATCCAGATTAATGATAAGGATATAAGAATTGATGTTATGAGAGCCTCAGGAAATGGTGGACAGTGTGTCAATACAACTGATTCAGCGGTTCGTCTTACTCATTATCCTACAGGTATCGTAATATATGCCCAGACAGAAAAGTCACAGATTCAGAATAAGGATAAGGCATTTGCTTTACTTCGTGCTAAGTTGTATGATCTTGAATGTCAGAAGGCCCATGATGCGGAAGCTGATGCAAGAAGAAGCCAGATAGGTACAGGAGACCGTTCAGAAAAGATTAGAACTTATAATTTCCCACAGGGACGAGTAACAGATCATAGAATCGGTCTTACATTATATAAGCTTGATAAGATTATGGATGGAGATATTCAGGAAATTATAGATGCATGTATTGCAGCCGACCAGGCGAAGAAGTTAAGCCGCATGGAGACTGAAGCCTAAAAGCCTTGATTTTACTGGGGTTTTAAAGAAATATCTATATATATGAATTTAATAAAAGCGTAATTGAAACGGTCTTTGACACATGTCATCGACCGTTTTTCTTTTGAGCATATAGTATAGATGCACTGTACACCCTTATTTTTGGGTTTGGATGTATGTATAGACCTATGGTTAACTTTAGTTAATTTTATCGCATGTATTCATATACAAATTTAAAAGTCCTGTAGTTAGTTGAGTTAGAGCTGACTTCTCTTTAAAATTTAAAAGGTCAAATAGTGTATCGATAGAGTTTATTTTATTAGATTGTTTTTCTACAGCGGAATATGCATGTTCTATTCCAGCATCTGTTAAATATTTTTTATAATCAGAACTATCAAAACGTAACGCTTGAGCTATATATTCCAGCCAATTGGTTCCTCTTTGTGAGGTTTGGGTATTGCGTTGTTTTATTTTTCGGTAAGTTTCTATTGTCAGTACTTTATCGGATTCAGGATTGCTTTTGTAAAATAAATCATAAACGATATCACACACTTCTTCATCAGTATAGCCTAGCTTTTGCTGATTATAATTAATAAGCTCTGATATGGCATATGGTTGGTATCCTTTTTCTGTAAATGAACTATTGTGATTTGCTAGACATCGAAATGTATTAATTATAATGGATTTATAGTCATAAGGTAATAGATTATATAATTTTAAATAATCTTCCTTTGATATTTCAGGGTTCATTTATTTTATCCTCCTAAACAAGTGATTATTATATAAACAATTTTATCATTATTTTTTCATATATAAAATAATATTCCCATTTTCCCACCAAAAAATGTAAATATAAAAAAATAGTAGGACAAATTTTGCTTGCAGTTGTCTTACGACATATGGATGTTGTTTTGATAGTATAAAGATACAAATTAAGCAATGTATTTAAGGAGGAATGTTACATGACAAATGAGAGCAAGGACATTAAGTTTGTTGGAATTTCGGTGAAGGATGGACAAGCACCAGCTATAAAATTTAAGGTGTTCGATTGTATTAATGATAAGACGCTTGAATTATCTATTCCAAGAACAGAATTGTCACCTAGAAATGTAGAAAATTTAATAGCGAGTAATAATGGAATATGTGAAGAACCAGAAGAAATTTGCAATTTTTTACTTAAAAGTTACAATTCATGTTTAAAAACAAGACAATTTCCTATAGAAAGATGCCATACACAGGTGGGATGGAAAGAGATTGATGGTAAGCCTGTATATTTGGGACAGAATGTTATAAGTGACAATGAAACATTGCAATCGGAATATTCTGGAAAGCTGGATTTGAAGCCAAGTGGAGATATCAAAGAAGTGATTGATATGTTAAATTGTGAAATCATTGTAACTCAGGAGTGGAGTAAGTTAGAAGCTATCCTTTGTGCTGCAGTTGGGTCTTTGATACTATCTTATGCGAATCATTTTTGGAATTCGGACTTAAATAATGTAATATTGCATTTGTTTGGGGGAAGTTCAAATGGTAAATCGACGGCATTGACGTTGTTTGCAAGTGTTGCAACAAATCCACAAAAAAAGAAAGGGTATTGGCATACATATACTTCTACTGAAGGTTCTTTGATTAAAAGAATTGGTAATAATGAAGGATTACCAGTTGTAATTGATGAAATTTCAGGAGTTACTAAGAAACAGTTGGATAGTTTTGTATATTCGATTGGAAATGGAGAGGAAAAGGATAGATTAAAGCCAGGCGGAAATGGATTGCAGGAGTCGGCAGTCTTTCAGACGGTTGTCTTATCAAGTGGTGAACTCTCATTGCTGAAAAAGTGTACACAAAATGAAGGATTGCGTGCAAGATGCTTTGAGTTTGCCAATGAACAGTGGACTTATTCAAAGTCTCAAGCGGTGCATATTAAATCATGTTTGAGCAAAAATTATGGTTTGATAGCTCCGATGATTGCAAGAGAATTAATCCATAATTCAAATCAGTGGAGAAAGCGTCTAGAATTTTATAGGGAAAGAGTAGAACAGGAAATTGAAAAGCGGAATATTACATGCTCAATTAAAGATAGAGTGGGGGAATATGTGGCACTTTTCACTTTGGCTGGTGAGGTAATCAATGTAACATTAAATGTTTCATTGGATATTGATAAAGTTTATGATTTTTTCTTTACAAATATTGTAGTGGCAAATGATGAGGAGGCTAACATGGGAAAGAATGCATACTATACTATTATGAAATATGTTTCAGAACATAGAGATTTATTTGCAGATGCAGGTTTTTATGGTGGAACTCGTTCACAATTTAATACATTTGATTTGGATGCAGATAAAGATGGTTTTATATATGGGTGTAGAAATCATATTGTGGATGATAAAGTTTATAATAATATTGTTGTTTTTAGGTCTGGTAGAATTGAAAGTGTATTATCAGAAGCTGGATTTTCTGAAACGAAAGTGGCTCTGTATAAATTAAGACAAAGTAAGCTTATAAAAACTAAGGATGCAAATAGAAACACTTATCCATATGTTATAAATGGCACAGAGGTTAATTGTGTGGCTGTATATTTTGAGGATAAGGGAACTGAGGTACAAGATATCGGAGATGAAACTGAATAATAGATTAAAGAGGGCAGTCATTCGACTGTCCTTTTTAATACCATAATAGATATTCAAATAAAAAACGCAGGGGTCTCATAATTTAAGACAGCTTCTGGCAGCATAAGATTTTTTTACATTTAATATCCAACTCAAGTTGGAACATAGTAAATGTCAGTAGAAGGCTGACAATATAAGCTGGGAACTCAAGGTAAAGCAATCCTAGATAAGCTTAATTTTGAGTGGAACAGATGATTCGCATATAGCCAGTCATCTCCAGCAACAACAAATAATTAAAATCAGGAGGAAATAATCATGGAAGTAGTAGCAAATGTACAGGCGATAGTATTCGCATTAGGTGTAAAGACAACTAATGTGGTAAAGCAGTTAACTGAGGGTGATGCAGTAGCTGTTTATGAAGGCACAAGAAAAGCAGAAAATGACGCTCAGGTAATGGAGCGTTATGAACAGGCAGTAGAAGCATGCCGAGTATGGCTTCGAGCTGTTGTAGGTACACAGGTCATTGCTAATCAGAGTGATGATATCTGTGTAGAGGCAGAATTAATAATGCCAGATAGACTGGTAGAAGTAGCAGTTTATTCTGCACAGTATCCATTTGGCGGAGGCTGTAATGCAGATGTAGTTGAAAAACTGCATACACCTATCGGTAATTTTGGATATCAGACTTATCGAGCAATATTGGATACACCAATCAATCCAGTAAAGGAACTGTATAAGTTCTTTCAGGATTTGATTCATCAAATCCACAATATTGTAGTCATGCCGATTCATTGTGACGGCATGGACGATTTACTCAACAAGTACATTGTTGAGGATGAGGGGATTGTGGATGTCCTTGGGGTATCCAGATACGATGCTCTCTGGAGCAATGTCATGGATTTCATGGCAGATGATTACTCAGAGGGGGCGGTGTAATATGGAGAAATTGAAAAAGTGGAGATTCCACTTGAAAGACAAAGGGGATTTTGTCTTAACTGGAGTGGACAGATATGGACGAGAAGTTCATATTCCAGTCCAACAGGATAATATCCAGTATGTAAAGCTGGATACCTCATTCCTCCAGCTAAATATTAATAATAAGATAGAAGGATATCTACTCTGGTTTAAAAATGCAGATATGTCTAAGGCTATCGCACCGATGCGAGCAGTCAAACGACAGCCTAAGCAATCCACCATTGATGCAGTTTACTGTATGATGGCAGAGGCATCAATGTATTTGTGTGGACTTGTAAAGGAAGTCGATAAGGATTACTTGCGAAGAACAAAGCCATTAAATTTGTTCCTCAATAGTGCATCGGACGATGAGGAAGCATTCAATCTTGATATTGCAGTCGAGATACTGCTCAAGGCTGGTGCAAAAGAGAAAATCAGCCCTCTTGATAAATTTATATAGATGTGAAAGGGACTTGTTTCTGTGTGGCAAGTCCTTTTCTTTTGCCCATACGCAGCATATAAAACTTCAAGGTTATTATCTGCTGATGAATATTTCTTGTAGGTATTCATCATAGATAGCATTTTTAAAACTTCAAATGTTGATTGTCTGTGGTTTTTGTATGTAGTTGTCGAATGGCAGGTACTTTCAGGAGTTTGTGAAATATGTGATTGTCTTGGTATTTTTATGTAGTTTTTAGGTCAAGAAATTATTCTCAAAATCTGAGGGGGTAGCATTATGATAAATTTTATAGTAAAAAACATAATTAGAGGTATAATAAAGTTAATTTTTATACAAGGAGAAATTTCATTATGGATAATGTGACAAAATGCTTAAGGTCAATAAGTGACAAAGAATCATGCTATTCAGAAGAAGGAATAAGACTGATTAATTTAGCACAGGAAATGATTGCAAGAGAGAGACAAGTTGTCTTACAGGAAAAGAATATTTTGATTGCTGGTTGTTACATTGATATGGTGGATGATGATACTATTAATGCTTTTGCGACAAAATATGATAATGAATACTATATATTTGTAAATAGAGGAATTGTTGATGCTCATAGAAGTTATTTAGAAAGTCTGAATTGGAGTTTTATCAATAATGAAGAAGAAAAAAAGGAATATATTCAATCATTGCTTGAGTATGGGTTTTACTTTATAGTTTTTCATGAATATGCACATATTTTGTGTGGACATATAGATGCTGAACTAGATAGTCCAGATGATTTGAAAGCGCAGGAATGTGAGGCTGATATTTTCTCTTTTGATTATTTGTTAAAATATATTCAATATACTAAAGAACTTGACGAGTATACTAAAGAATTTGAAAAGTTGTTTTTAGCAGTATACTTACTGATGGAGCGAAGTCAGAAAAAAGAGTACAGAGAGTGGTATAATGATAAAATTATCCAAAATTATTATGACGAAGATAGAAAAAATAAGAGAAATCATCCTTTAAATGCACAGAGAATATTATATTTATATGAGATGTTAAATGTTGTGATAGTAACGGATAAAGTATATTTATTACCAGTAAAAGAGAAAATAATAGAAAAATTAATAAAGATAAAAGGACTAAATAAAAATAATATAACTAGTTTGGGTAATAATTACAAAATAGTTGAGGATTCTGTAAAAGAATTAAAACAGAGATTGGATAGCATAAGAGAAAAAATTCCAAGAATGGGAAATCAAATAAACAATAATTGAGTTGAAAAAGGACATAATTATGGTATAATTAGACCATAAACAAGGAGGTGTATATTATGCCACAAATAATTCCAATTAAAGACCTGAAGAATACATCGGAGATATCTGATATGTGCCATAAGACAGAGGAGCCAATTTATGTTACAAAAAATGGCTATGGCGATATGGTAATTATGAGCATGGAGATTTATGAGTCAACCATGAGACAGATCGCCATGTACAGAGATATAGAGATATCTGAAAAGCAGATAGAGGCAGGACAGGTAAAGGATGCCAGAACAGCACTTAGAGAAACGAGGGCAAAGTATGGCTTATAAATTAAATGTTACAGAGCATGCCGATGAATTGCTTGATAATCTTGTGTATCATTTGATTTATCGCTTAAAGAATGAACAGGCAGCGGAGCATCTGTTAGATAGTATTGATGTTATCTATGACAGGTTGGAGGTCAATCCTTTTCAGTTTTCAGAATGTAGAGATGCATATCTGGCAAAGAAAGGGTATAGAGAAGCAGTTGTGCCACAGATGAATTATATTATTATTTTTGATGTGAGAGATGATGTTGTAAATGTAGTTGGTATTTTCCACCAGTTAGAGAATTACCAAAATAAATTGTAATATGCTTGGGGTAGAGCAGAGTCAGTCGAAAGGCTGGCTCTAATTTTTTTACTCTTTTTCGTAGTCAGGCAAATAACGTTATAGCTCATGCAACTTTTTAAGAAGAATTCCAAGACAATCTTTACAAAAAATAAGGCTAGAGCTAACATCACACACAACCCTGAATTGTCGGGACTTTTTCTGAAAGGAGGACTTGAAAAATGTTGTTAAACACTATTGCTGAAAAGCACCCTAATTCTTTTGTGCTGTTGCTCCCTAAAACGAGGGATGAGCAAAATCGTGTGAGGGACTGGCAGGTCTTAAACACATCAAGGCATTATGATGAAATACTAAAAGTAGCAAAGTATTATCGTGCTGAAGGAATGAGTAATGCAGTCATATGCAGCACCTGTGATGAGCTTGTTGTTCCACCAAATGAAAGTGCAAAGTTTGTAAGAGTGTATTATTCAATGCTCACGATTGCCAAGGTGGTTCTTCATATTCCACTGGGAGGTGTTGAGTAGTGGCACTAATTGACAGAGCAAGGGATGTCTATTTTGACAGGGCGAGGGAGCGTTGGAAACAGAAGGGCTTTGATGCTGACATAACAGATATCCTTGAAGATTATCGTGCAGAAACCAATAAGAAGATTAAAAGAGACAAGGTCAATGTTCTATCTACATTTTTGATCAGTCTGTATGATTATGACCATGATTCCCTGCAGTTGGATATTACAAAGCTTATAGTTCTTAGTCCTAGTAGCGAGTTCCCAGCTAAGGATAAAAGGAAATTATTACAAATCCTTTGGTCTACTATTCAAATGCTATATGCCGATGATTGGTCTGAAGTATTGAATGAAGTCAATCGACTGGGTGAGTGGGCGAGGGCAAATCCAGAGGAATTCCCTGTAAAATAGCCAATCTTGGGGTATCCCATAAATTTTTCTATGGAAAAATTTCAAAAATAACTTGCAATTCACTTCAAACAGAGTGATAGATAACACACGAAAAAAATTAAACTCACGAAATGGAGGATTTATTATGGTTAAGGTTTTAGTTAATGGAGGCTTATTTGAAATAAGCAAGGTTGAAGAGATTGTTGAAAAGAGAGTGCCTTTCAATGGAACAAATATAAGATTGGTGCAGATTGCCAAGGACAGTAAGCAAGCTGTAAGTGGATTACACTTTCAGGTAAAGAATACTGAGTGCAACGTCTTTGCCATCGGTGAGTTCACGATTGGTAATCTGCCAACAGCTAAGGTCAAGGAAATCATGAAGCAGTTATTATCTGATGGATATTATGATTTCTCTGATTGTGATTTCCAGCCAATGATGTTTGTGGAAAAGTATAAGTTTGATGAAGGTAAGAGCAAGCCATATTTTTGTCAAGGCTCACTCATCCAGTTTTATGCACCAAACGATGTGTTTAATTATCCTGCAAATACAATCGTTCCACCAGTTAATATAGCAGCACAGGATGAGTTTGGAGATGAAAAAGATGATTTATCTGATATGTCAGATGAGGAACTTCGACAGGCTATCTATGAACTGGAGGATACTACTATGCTCCGCTTAGGTCAGATGAGCCGAGAGGAGCTGGAAAAAGAATACGATGGAATTGAGGTGGATATGGATGAATAGATCAAGTCTGCCAGTATCTGTAAATACAATGAAGAAATGGTTTGAGTCTGATGACAAGGTGCTTCAATGCACCTTGCCATTTCAGAGACATAGTGGCATGTGGAGTCCTATCCTCAAGTCAAATCTTGTATGGAGTATGCTTGCAGATTCCTATATTCCACCGATTGTCTTGTTAAAAGATAAGCGAGGCGAGGATTCTAAGGGCAAGGATATCTTTGGCTACCAAGTTCTTGAAGGACAGCAAAGGCTTATCACAACTTTGTTTCCATTCTTAAATGATGAGTGGACATTGCATGGTTCAGTTGAGCCAGTAGAAGTTGATGGTTTTACATATGATATTGCCGGTAAGAAGTATTCAGAGCTTGAAGAGGAGTTGCAGGATATCATCAAGAACTACAGATTTACTGTTCAGGCTATTGAGAATTATACGATGGAAGAAGCTGAAAAATTATACTTCAATATTAATAGTGGTGTAGCTCTCTCAGCAATGCAGAAAGGTAAAGCCAAGCTTGGAAATGAGCTTATGGAGTTTGTGAATACTCTGCTTTCAGGGAACTTCTTTACACAGGCTATTAATATCACAGAGAAACAGGCTCTCAAAGAAGATGATTTGCTGATGCTAATGCAGGGCATGGCATTACTTGACCAGCGACACGAGCAGAGAGAGTTTAAGAATATCTCCGCAGCATCTATGCTTTCATATGCCGAGAGTATCAGGAACAGTTACAATGAAGAAAAACAGCAGATGATTATGGAAATCGTAGATTACCTTGATTCTTCATTTGAAAACAAAAATAAATTCCTGCGTAAAAACAATGTTCCTATTATTATCGTAATGTCAAAGATAGCCATTGAGAACAATGTAAAGCCTGAGCTTTTCAAGGCATTTATCAATGATTTTGCCAACGCTTTATATCCTGCTTACGAAGAAGCATCAGGTAGCGGTAATATAAAAATTGTAAATGTTAATCAGAGACTCAAGGTTATGTTTGTTGCCATGTGTAACTATTTTGGGTGGGACATTAACAATGTAGGCAAACCTTTTGAAAGTGAAGATGCATGGACTTGGGATGCAATAACTTCTGAAAACTCTGAGGCTGATGATGATAAAGCAAGTACTGATGAGGACTCGCCATCTATGGGGAGTTTTATAAATGAGCCTACGGAAGAAGCTGTGGATACTGAAGATATGGACACAGAAGGCGATGATGCTGAGGAGGTTGCAGATGAAGCAGGAGAAAATTCAGGCATATCTGTTGAGAGTGAATAAGCTGTCGGGTGTAGTTTATAAAGGCTATCTTGCCGAGGTTGATAACACCTTGGAGGCTGAGCAGAGATATGTTAATTTTAATGAAGCCAATGGTCTTATCGCAGTAGTCAGTATCAATAATAACATTGATGTAATCTGCAGTGATGAGGGCAAAATCAGAAATTTTCCAATCAACAGATTCTTGGTTAGTGATGATGGGGGTGTTCTTGATATGCTGGTTGGTAATATTATGTGTGTAAGGCATAACAGTGATGGCGAATTCACATCGATAAGAGAGGAAGATATTCCTGTTATTGAAAGTCATTTGATACCTCTGATGCCAGATAAAATGATAGATTATGAGGAGGCAGAGTAATATGTCATACCCTATCAATAAGAAAGAGGTTTACTCTGCAAGATATCCTAAAGGAACTATTGTGGAGCTTATAGAGCCTATTGATGACGAGTACAGTCCAAAACCTGTAGGTAGCAGATTTAAAGTGGAATATGTAGACGATGCTCTACAATTACAAGGTCACTGGTTGCCACCAGCATCAGGCAGTATTGCTATCATTATAGAGCAGGATAAATTCAAAGTAATAATCTAAGGTACAAAGTAAGCGACTGTTTTTGATTCAGTCGCTTTACTTATACAATCTATTCATGGTGAGAAGTATCGGGCTTTTTGTATTCTATAAGAGCTGATATATCTACATCAAGATAATCGCATAACTTACAGATTAGGTTTGTGTCCATTCTCTGGAATTCATCTCGGCAGTATCTGTTGAAGTTACTGCGAGGAATGTCCAAATCTTTACAGATTTTGTTTTTGGAGATACCTTTTTCTGCAAGGATTTCATTTATGCGTAAGTGTAAAGAACCATAGTTGCACATGAAAATTCTCCTTTACTTTTTACCATAAATTGTATATAATAAGTGCTGATACAATAACTCACTATATAGATACTCACTATACAGTGAGTATGAGCGTAAAATATGTAGAATTATGAGGTTTTACAAATTATTCAAAAGAAGGAGAGATTTATTTTATGAGAAAGAAAAAGTTTGCAGCCACAGCAGTTGCTTTGGCTATGGCAGCTATAACTGTATTTTCAGTTGGAAATACACCAAGTGTTAAGGCTGCTGATGTAACGGACAAGTCAGCTATAAGTATTCATGTTGATGGGGATTATGAAGAAAAGTCGCTTTCAAAAGCTGATAGGGAAGCAATTGCTAATCAATTGGGATATGAATATTTTAGTGGTGATGTTGCTGTATGTGGTAGCAATACAACAGCATATGTTGATTGGGAAAACAGCAGCATTCCATATTGGAAAGCATATGACTCATATGTAATAGTTCCTGTATTATCAAGGGATGATAATGGCAATCTTGTAATAGAGAAAAATGAAGATGGCTCAATCAAAGAAAAAGTTAGCGGTGGTATGGGCTGGTCAGGTTCAAATAAAGGACCAGCAATAATATATGATGCTGAAGGAAAGTCATTTAGTATCCTTCCAAAAGAATACTTAGATACACAATCAGTACCAGATTGGTATGACTGGTGTATAAATGAAAATATGGGTTCAAAACAAATGGGATTATTTGATAATATTGAGATTGATGATGCATATATTGTCAGAATATACTATACATCAGATAATCTTGGGAATATACAGGCAGCAGCGGGATTAGACGTTAGTACATATAATACAGACCCATATGGTGCAACTCTTAATGGTGATGATTGGAATAATTATTATACACTTAAAGACAGAGTTCGTGGTTTTGTAGATTTCTGGTTCCTCCCAGAAGGTGTATCAACAGTATTAAACTTTGAAGATGAGACTCCAGCTCCATCTCCAAGCGAGGATAATTACACAGTTGATTTAGGTGATTCGCAGATAGTTTCTGCTGATACATTTGCTTCAATTTTGGCTGAGAATGCTACTAAAGATGTTATTATCAAGTCAAATAACAATGTAACATTCACATTTGCAAAAGGAACTATGTCAAGTGTAGATGGAAAGACAGAATATGATTTTTCTACATCAATCAACAGTGCTTATGCAGATACAATGCCATCCTATATTACAAAGGATAATTTTGTATCACAGATTAACTTCAACTACTCAGGCAAGTTACCAGCAACAGCAAACATCCGCTTCTATGCAGGAACAGAGTATGCAGGTCAGACCCTTTATTATTCACTTATGAATGCTGACAATACCTTTGCAGAGGTTCAGGCTGTCATAGTAGATGCTGATGGTTATATGACTGTAAAGCAAGACCATTGTTCAAGCTATGTTGTAACAAAGACAGAGCCAAAGTTATCAAGCAACAATGATACAAAGACTGATGATGGAAATACCTCTAACAATGGCGGTTCATCTGATAATGGAAATACTTCTAATAATGGAAACGCTTCTGCATCAGATAATAATACATCATCTGGAAATACTACTGTATCAACAGATAAGAACGCATCATCTGCAAATACAACAGCTACATCACCAAAGACTGGAGATATGACACCAATCGCAATTTATGTTGTGATGGCAGTTGCAGCTGTGGGAGTAATCGTATTTGTAAAGAGACGCAAAACAGCTTAATTGAATATTATGAGCATAGTCAGACCAGTGATTCTTCGGAGTTGCTGGTCTTTTTGCATTTCATGAAGTATGTATGATTGCTCGGAACTGTTGTTTGTGGCTTGGCTTTGGCATCTGCCCACACAGGCTTTCTACTGGCATTGTGGTCACGTCCTCGACTATTATGGTACGCTCGCTACAAATGGCACACGCAGGCTCACAGGGGCAAGCGTATATGACTGGTTCTGACTGCTTGGCTGGTCTGTCAAAAATGGGGGGGGTAGATACCTAGCGGTAGCTGTCTATTTTATGTGTTTTAATATGAAATAAATTTGTTTTAATTCCTGCTTATGGGTGTCTGAAGTTCATCTTCTCTGAACAGAGCCATTCTTATCACGAATAAATATAATCTTATATAAAATCATTTGTGCTATGCTATTCATAGCTATTCTGAAAATGTCTGAATCAAGACTGCCATGATTTTATATGTACTGATTATGTGTTAAGTGATTCTATCATGAAATAATACATTCTGATTTTATAATGAGCTGGTCTATGTTATATTCTGTAGGACTGGTGATTGCTCTTAATAATAGTTTTTGTTCCAATCTATTCTTCCATAGCAATATGAATTATTATTACAATCGCAAATCAACAAATCCTTTTAGTAATTTCCCAAATTCCCAAGAAAATTGAATGATGTATAAATGCATAGATGTGAAAATATAGCAGTCATATAAAAACAAGAGACTGCTATGCAGAGATAAAAATAGTTGTATCTGTGTATAAATCAATATTATATATAAGCCAGTTCTGTATTCCTTATCTGCTTTATCTAATTGCAAATCCTAAAGTACCCATAAGATTTTGAAATATTGACACAAGAGTGATTGGTGTCCTTGCCTGTGAAAATGAAACTGATTGAAAAAAGTGATGGATGTTTCGCAAATTGTAACACTTTACGGCAAATTTGAAATGCTGAACCTTGAATTATGGGCATTCCTGTTATTGGCTGAAAAATCAAATTGTTACAAAAAGTGATTGTTGGCTTTCTTCTTTATTTTAGAGAAAGGCTCATCCTTTGGAAATCATACATAACCACCAAATGCCCTGCGTACTTTTTGGCAGAACTAGACACTTCAATAGCATTGCACAAAGAGTTATAGTACCAGCAACCGTTCGGAAAGGTCTAAAAAAGTTCATTTGCTTGTATTTGCCTTATTTAGCCGATTTTATGGTTCAATGCCAAATACTCCGATGAGGCTTTTAAAAGTGGCACACAGCTCAAATTATGCGGTGGTATTTTGGGCAGGCGGTTATATCGGTCTGAACTGGTGTAGGTACTGCGTTCATAAAACCATGCTTTTACGCACTATCAAATATGAGGGTAAAAAATGGTTCAGAAATGTGGTATTTGCTATTTGCGGAGGTTCGCTCAGTTACAGGGACTTTTACGAACGGAAATCAATATTTAATGGAAGGAGTCTTGCTATTATGGAATTTGGTTATGCACGAGTCAGCACTTCACATCAGAATACTGACAGGCAGATTGAAGCTTTGCTTGAGTATGGCATTCCAGAGAGAAATATCATTGTAGACAAGCAGTCTGGTAAGGATTTTGAAAGGGTGGGATATCTTGCTTTGAAGAATACAATGCTTCGAGCAGGAGATACCTTAGTTATCAAGGAACTGGACAGGCTTGGCAGAAACAAGCAGATGATAAAAGAAGAACTGGAGTGGCTCAAAGCTCACGAGATCCGAGTGAAAATCCTCAATGTTCCAACATCTCTGATGGAGTGTGATGGTCAGGATTGGATACTGGAAATGGTATCCAATATTCTTATTGAGGTTATGGCATCTATTGCAGAGGAGGAGAGACTGAAAAATCATCAACGCCAGTCTGAAGGAATACAGGCAGCTAAAAATAGGGGTGTTGTGTTTGGCAGACCTACTGTGAGAAAGCCAGAAAATTATGAGGCTGTTATGGAGAAGGTTGCAAGTGGGGATATGAAAGCTGTTGAAGCAATGCGAGAGATGGGGATTAAGAAAACTACTTTTTATAAGCTGAAAAAAATATATCCGATGGAGGTGACTGCATGAGTATCGAGGATGGTATCAGAAATTTTGTGAAAAAAAGTCCTAAGTATAATATTTACGAAAACTACTCAGGTCGTGGAATGTTTGGCAGAACTTGTT
>URAI01000042.1 GCA_900545725.1 uncultured Eubacterium sp. | reverse complement strand
TTTCTTAGCACTCATCCATCGTTTTAAAATTCCCAATACAATCCGCCACTTCCCCTCTACACCCCGTATTTCAACAAATTACAATTTAAAACATTTTTGATTTTATATGTGCTTTGTGTTAATATGTAAACATATAATTATTATGTTTATTATAACAAACATATGTATGTATTGATTAAAAAATCCATATATGAACAGATAGCTGATATTAAAACTCAGGTTCATTATGGAACAAGTGAATAATAAACGGAGGTTTAGCATATGAACGGTAATGAAAGAGTTAAACTCGCTAAGGTAATTGAAAAGATGCATCTGGAGAATATTACTCCGCAGATAGATGTCTCAGAGATATGGCTTCACGTACCGGAGGTCAACAGACCGGCATTACAGCTTACAGGCTTTTATGACCAGTTCGATAATGACAGAATACAGATAATCGGGAATGTAGAATATTCATATCTTAAGAGCCTTACAGAAGAGGAGCGTTTTGAAAGATATAACCAGTTGTTATCAAGCAATATTCCATGTCTTGTATTCTGCAGAAGCTTAAGACCGGAGAATAAGGTGTTAGAGCTTGCAGTAAAGCATCAGATTCCAATCTTATTATGTGATATGGCAACATCAACGTTTATGGCAGAGGTAATAAGATGGCTTAAGGTACAGCTTGCACCATGTATTGTCATACATGGAGTACTTGTTGATGTATATGGTGAGGGTGTGCTTATTACAGGTGAGAGTGGTATTGGTAAGAGTGAAGCTGCATTAGAGCTTATTAAGAGAGGTCATCGTCTTGTAACAGACGATGCGGTTGAGATTCGTAAGGTGAGTGATGAAGAGCTTATTGGTACAGCACCGGGAGTGACTAAGTATTTTATTGAACTTCGTGGCATAGGAATTATTGATGTTAAGACATTGTTTGGTGTTGAAAGTGTTAAAGAGACACAGCAGATAGATATGGTAATACAGCTTGAAGACTGGAAGCGTGATAAGGAATATGACAGACTTGGTCTTGAAGAGGAATATACAGAATATCTGGGAAACAAGGTCGTATGTCATGCACTTCCTATAAGACCGGGAAGAAATCTTGCAGTTATTGTAGAGGCAGCAGCAGTAAACCACAGACAGAAGAAGATGGGTTATAATGCAGCCAAGGAATTATATAGGAGAGTTCAGGAAAATCTTATGAAGGGAGAGGATGATGATGAGTAATTACTGTTTTGGAATTGACATTGGTGGAACGACTGTAAAATGCGGATTATTTTCCAGTGATGGAATACTTATTGAAAAGAGTGAGATACCGACCGATAAGACGGATAACGGTGGACATATATTAGATGATATCAAGGCTCATATTGATAATATAATAAAGCAGCATAATATCAGTATACAGGATATTACAGGTATTGGTATGGGTGTACCAGGAGCTGTAACAGAAGATGGTGTGGTCAATAAGTGCATCAATCTCGGCTGGGATGTATTTAATGTTGAAAAGACTATGTCGGACAAGACGGGAATGAAGGTTAAAGTTGGAAATGATGCGAATCTTGCGGCGCTCGGAGAATACTGGATGGGTGGTGCAAAGGGATACTCAAGCAGCATAATGATTACAGTGGGAACCGGCGTTGGCGGTGGTGTAATTATTGATGGAAAGCCGTTATATGGCTGTAATGGTGCAGCAGGTGAGATAGGTCATCTTCCTATAGTAGAGGGAGAAACCGAAAAATGTAACTGCGGTAAGACAGGATGTCTTGAACAGGCAGCTTCTGCTACGGGAATTGTCCGTGTTGCAAAGAGAACACTTGAAAGCATTGATGAGCCATCATCCTTAAGAAATATACATAATATAACAGCGAAAGATGTATTTGATGAAGCAAAAAATGGTGATGAGCTGGCATTGTATGTAGTTGATACAGTGTCTAAATATCTTGCTAAGGGACTTGCGTGTGCGGCATGTTTTATTGACCCGGAGTGTTTTATTATAGGTGGTGGAGTATCTAAGGCAGGAGAATTTTTTATAGACAGGATAGCAGCATTTTATAAAGAATCAGCATTTCATCCTAGCAGACAGACAAAGATTCTTCCAGCTAAGTTAGGTAACGATGCAGGAATATATGGTGCAGCCAGACTTGTACAGCAGTAGGAAAGTGTAATCAGACTATGGGAATAAGGAGTATGTAGTAATCTGATGAATTATAAATGAGGGATAGAATACCTTTTGCTCCACATGTCATTAATATATAATCATATGGAATTTATGTATATGAAAGGGAATTGTAAATGTTAAATAGTAATATTTTATCTGAGCTTGAGGACATACTTGGCAAAGATAATGTAAGGAAAGATGAACCAATGTATAAGCATACAACCTTCAGAATAGGTGGAGCTGCAGACTGTTTTGTAACACCAGACAGCATAGATAAGCTTAAAAAAGTTGTATTATTATTAAAGGATAATAATGTTGATTATTACATTGTTGGAAATGGAAGTAATCTCCTTGTAAATGATAATGGCTATAGAGGAGTTATAATACAGTTATATAATCAGTTTAGTAAATATGAATTTCTGCATGATAGCTGCAATAGTGCCGTAGATAAACCTGACAGGGTATATGTAAAAGTACAGGCAGGTATGATGCTTTCAAAGCTTGGTAAGATATTTGCAGATAATAGTCTTACCGGTTTTGAATTTGCAACAGGGATTCCGGGAACAATAGGCGGTGCGGTTATGATGAATGCAGGTGCTTATGGTGGTGAATTTAAGGATATAATTATAAGTGCTGATGTCATGGATAGAGAGGGTAATATATTCACACTTAGCTGTGATGAACTTGAGTTAGGCTACAGAACAAGTATTATTGCAAAGAAAGATTACATAGTACTTGCTGCGCTTATTGGACTTTCAGCAGGCAATAAAGATAAGATTAATGAAAGACTTAAAGAGCTTGCCAATATGCGAAGAGAAAAACAGCCGCTTGAATATCCTAGTGCAGGCAGCACATTTAAAAGACCGAAAGGATATTTTGCCGGAAAGCTCATCTCAGATGCCGGACTTAAAGGTTTATGTGTCGGTGATGCACAGGTGTCAGAAAAACATGCCGGATTTGTTATTAATAAGGGACATGCGACAGCTAAGGATGTAATTGAACTTACAGATAAGGTCAGTGATAAGGTATATGGGTTAAATGGTGTAAGGTTAGAGCTTGAAGTAAGGAAACTGGGATTTTAATGTATTAAATTATGATAAATATAAGTTATGAATAACTGCTATTGTGATATCCGGGCTGTATTTTACGCAGTGTTGGTTGAAATAAAAAACTAAGGCGTATATAAGCCTTAGTAGTTTGCATAATTAAAGTATGACAGGTTACAGAATAAATGTAACCGGTTGTTGTTATATATACAGGAAAGAAGATGTTAGTTTATGAAAATAGTGATAGTTACCGGAATGTCCGGTGCAGGTAAATCAACAGCACTCAATGTACTTGAAGATGAGGGATATTACTGCGTTGATAATATGCCTATTTCCCTTATTATTAAGTTTGCAGACCTCGCCGCAAGTCAGGAGGAGGGATATTCTGATATTGCACTTGGTATTGATATAAGAAGTGGGAATGCATTGAATGAGTTAGACGAAGTATTACAAAAACTGGAAGCAAGGCGTTATAATTATAAGATTCTATTTCTTGATTCCAGTGATGATGTACTTGTCAAAAGATATAAAGAAACCAGAAGAACACATCCGCTTGCAAAGGATGACAGGGTGGACAAGGGTATAAGCTTAGAACGTGAGCAGATGACATTCTTAAAGGAAAGAGCAGACTATATTATAGATACGAGCCAGTTATTGACAAGAGAACTAAAGCAGGAGCTTGAGAAAATATTTGTCAAAGATACAGGCTATAGTAATCTTTTTGTTACAGTATTGTCTTTTGGCTTTAAATATGGAATACCCGTCGATGCAGATATTGTATTTGACGTAAGATTCTTACCCAATCCATATTATATTGATGATTTAAAGTCTCTTACAGGCAATGATAAGGCTATTCAGGATTATGTTATGGGCTTTGATGAGACTAAGGAATTTTTAAATAAAGTGGAAGACCTTATTAAGTTTTTACTTCCTAATTATGTAAAAGAGGGTAAAAACAGTCTTGTTATTGCAATAGGCTGTACAGGTGGAAAGCACCGTTCTGTTACACTTGCCAATGCCATTGCCAATGCCATACAGCAGACAGAATATGGTTGTAAGGTAGAGCACAGGGATATTGAGAAAGATTCAAGACGTAAAAGATAAAAACATAATATTACAGGGCAGGTAGTTATGTCATTTTCATTGGAAATAAAAGAAGAATTAGAAACCAGAATTGATACGGCGAAGCATTGTCAGATCGCAGAATTTGCAGCAATTATGGCATTTTGCGGGAAGGTAAGAAGAAGGACCGGAGGACTTATGGGACTTGAGCTTACGACGGAAAATGAGGTTGTAAGACGTAAGGTAGTTGAGCTTGCAATTAAGGCATTTTCTGCATCGGAAGAGTCATTTGAAGTTGAATATGAAGGAAAGAATAACAGAATTATCAATATATTTATTAATGATGAGAAGCTGATAGCTAAGATTCTTATGGCAATAAAATGGTGTGATGATAATTTTACAGTGGTTGAGCCGGTATTTGTCAATCATAGAATAATACAGAAGGAATGTTGCAAAAGGGCATTTATAAGAGGCGCATTTCTTGCAGCAGGTTCAATAAGTGACCCGAATAAATCGTATCATTATGAGATTGTATGTGAGTATGAAGAGGATGCAGTCCAGATGCAGGAACTTCTTAAGTTCTTTAATCTGGATGCCAAGATTATACAAAGAAAGAGAAATTATGTAACTTATATTAAGGAGGGTAATAATATAACAGATGTCCTTAATATAATGGGAGCATTTGTTTCGCAGATGAAGCTATATAATGTAATGATTCTTAAGGGCATGAGAAATGATGTCAACCGTAAAGTCAATTGTGAAACAGCTAATCTTAATAAGACGATTGAGGCGGCAGTCAAGCAGATAAGGGACATTGAATATGTAAGAGATACTGTAGGATTTGAAAGCTTAAGTGACGGTCTTAGGGAAGTGGCTGAAATAAGGCTTAAGAATCCTGATATGAAGCTTAAGGATATAGGAGAACTTCTTAATCCGCCGGTTGGAAAGTCGGGAGTTAATCACAGATTAAGAAAGATAAGTGAGCTTGCACAGAAGTTAAGGATAGAGGGAGTATAAAAGAAATCAGAACGGTTATTGCTATCTGTGCCGCAAGCGTTACAATGCAGCCGTTATTGCGAGTCTGATGTCATACTGACCTGACATGTGATAACGGCTGCATTAAAACTCTTGTAGAATTGGGATTAGAGTGAAAAACCACTCTGCATTAGAAAATGTCAGTATATATATTAATATTAACCTTTTTTTAGCTGCTGTTTTGCAGTTATCTTTATAAGCAGCTTCCTTGGGGCGAACTTTCCGGCAAGGACGGCTGCTTTCATGGTAAATGTCGGTACTATTGTGAGTGTACCTTTGAATAATTCGGACAATGCATACCTGGCACAATATGAAGCTGATATTCCTGACAGCGCGAATGTAACACCTGCTACATTATTAAAATTAGTATCTACAGGTCCGGGACATAACATGCTTATATGTACATTGCTTCCGGCTTCTTTTAATTCCTCATATATTGAACTTGTAAGACTGGTTACATATGCTTTGGTTGCATAATATGCTGCCATATATGGTCCACCGTCAAGCAGACCGGCAGAGGATGCGACATTAAGAATGTATCCACGGTCTTTCTTTTTAAAATCTTTAAGAATTTCCTTTGTTAAAATATGAAGTGCTTTAATATTAACATTAATCATATCAAGCTCTTTATTAAGGTCAGTATTATCAAATGAACCCCAGTCACCAAAGCCTGCATTATTAATAAAAAGTGTAAGGTTTTTAGTCTTAAGATATTCTGCGAGCTTAATACAGTTATTTTCATCTGATAAATCACAGCTTATAATCTTACATCTGCAAGGAAGTGTTCCTGCAAGTTTTTTTAAAGCTTTAGTATTTCTTGATACAAGGATAAGTTCGTATCCCATTCTGCTTAATCTTTTGGCAAATTCCATACCGATACCGGAACTTGCACCTGTAATACATGCTATTGCCATAGTTATTTCCTTTCTGTATACATGTGAATTAATAAACGTAATTTTAAAATATTATGATAAGTATAACTTTAAATATCACAAATGTAAATTGGTCATATAAATAAGGTTGTTGTATTTTGTAGCTTAATCACATTTTACAGATACATAGTAATGTAAATTATGCCTTTTTATATGTAAGTTGTACCCATTGGAAAATATGACGGGATAAATGTGTTAAGTTTAAATAGAAGAAAGTTTATTCATCTACTGAAAGATATGATAGATGTTCTTTTGGTGGTTAATTCAAGATTATAAACAATATGCATAATAGACAATAATAAAAGGTTATCTATTATGCGTATTAGAAAGAGGAATGTATGAAAAAATTTTTTCTGTTTTTAGGTATAATTTCTTTTTTGTTTTTAATTTGTGCATGTAATAATAAAGATAATGATATTGTTGTTGAGGAGCTTGAAAAGCCGAGTGGTATTATTAATGAAAGTGAAGAAGAAAATATTGAAACTACGAATGGATTTAAAAATGTAAAATTTGGTGAATTTGATTTGTATGTTCCGTATATAAAGCAGAGTCAGAAAATTGGAGGCGTAGTATATTTAGATGATGATATAGAAGACAATCAATTTTCTTATTTAGATTTTTATGCGAAGTATAATAAACCTGATGGATGTAATATTGCTACATTAAGGGCTAATTCAATGAGTTATTATCATATAGGAACTCCGCCATTCCAAGAAAAACAAGAAGAGTATAATCAAACAGAACATGTTAGTGAAGCTTTTACGACATATATGGACGAGGCGGATAAAAAAATAGATAATACTAAACCATATAATAAATATTATGATACATATGATGTTCAGGGAATATCTTTTTGCTTATATGAAGATTTTTATGAAACTTATCCCCAAATTACATGTAGTATTTATGGAATAAATTCAGATGTTTTAAAAAAATATTTAGGAGATGAAAATAAATATTCTGCATACGATTATGAAGAGATGAAAAATGAGCTTAAGCAAAGTGATTATAGTGAATGTGATATAATTTGTAATAAAAAAATTGAAAAATCAGGTGTTTATTATATTGATTATAATGAGATCAATAATAAAGATGATTATAAGCAGTTTCTTATTAAAGTTGAATTTAGTGAGTATATTGATAATTATTCTTATGATATATGTGGAATGTATAAATATAATATAGAAGATTTTGAAAAATTCAGAATATGGAAGTCTTATAATAAAGATTGGATACTTGGAGAATAGTGTGAATAATCAGATTGATATACTGATTATTCACAAGTTCATAAATGAACTGGCTATTTGTTTCTGAGCAGAATAAATAGCCGTGATGGCAGAAGAAAAATCGTCTTTGCGAATTTTCTTCGCCTCTTCGCAACAAAGTTGCTTAGAAATGGGGATTAGTATGAAACTGATTAATAAATTAAAAATCACATATAAAATGATAGAAAAAAGATGGTTTGTTACTATACTGATATTTTTAATATGTTTATTATCATTCTATTTATCAGATAAAGTTTTTTTTAATTACTATAAAACATATAATAACATATTTCATGAAAAAAATGCATATTCTATCAATCCTTATAATATCAACAAAATTACATTTTCAGCAAAAAGCGGCTATGAAGAAGGTATTAAAATAGGTGAAATTATTAGTAAAATTCCAGAAATAGAGTTTAGCGGAAAAATATCAAATAGTTCTGTCTTATCAGTTGATAGTAAAGAGACTATTGATACTATAGTGTGTGATAACAATCTTAGTAGTGTATGTAATATAGGCATTTCAGAAGAATTAAAACAACAAATAAATGATAATAGCTCTGAATTTGAATATGTTTTATTGGGTGATAGTTTTAAGGGTGAGTATAGTATAAATGATATGTTTAAATGTTTAGGGAAAAATGGAGATGTAGAATGTGTGGTTGCAGGATTTTTAGATTCTGATGCACAGTTCTTAATTAGTGAAACTAACAATATAAAATATTATAATCTTAAGCAGTGTGGGTTAATTTTAACTAAAAGATATGATGAGTTATTTTCTTTTGATGAAATGACGTCATTTGTGACACCTATATATTATGTTTGTGATTCAAAAGTAAGAAATGATGTGGAAAATAAAATTATTCATATGATGCAAAAAGAAGGTATTAATGCGGCAATCACCAATGAGGGTGAAAAGTTGGAAGATAGAATTTCTGAAATTAATATTTCTTCTGATAAAGAATTTATGGCAGCGTTGCTATTGTTTTTAATATCTATTTTATCCATATCTACAGTTAATATAGTTGAATGTATAATTAATAAAAAAGATTATGCATTATTAATCATATGTGGATGTAAATATAATGATATTTATTCTTTAGTAATAATAAAAAATCTAGTTATTATATTCATTTCCGGGATATTTGCATATCTTTATAGCCAATTTATGATATTCGGTAGTTTAATACCCAATATGCATAAATTTACAATAGCTTATAATTATTATTATGCAAGGATGGCTCATTGTATTGAAGTTCCACTAATATTATTTTTTGAATTGTTATTTATGATAGCGGTATCTTGTTTAATTCCAATAATATTAATTAGAAGGGCAAAAATAATTGATATGATGAAGAACTGAGAGGACAACATTATGGGAAAAAAAATATTTAGAGGTGTTTTTAGATATAAACTTACTGCTATCTTTTTCATTTTAGGTCAATTACTGGTTTATTTTACAATTTTTGGAGCTCTTAATATATATAATAAGGCATTTCAGAAAGAAGAAGACAGAGTCAGATTTCAGTATTCTAACAGAATATCATTGGAAATAACGGATAATAGTAAAAAAGATGTAATAACTAATTGTTCGGAAGGGGTAGCAGACGGAAATGTTATATTAGCTGGAAAAACAAATGTTTTTTTTGAAGAAAAAAAATCTTCAAACAGGATAGAAATAATCCTAAAGCAAAACGAAGATATTAATTATGAATTAGTTGAAGGACGATTACCAGGTTCAAGGTATGATGATATTGATAAAAAGATAGTTGCGTTGGGGAGATATCAATATAAATATGCTTATGAGGAGGACGGAAAAAAATATGTTACATTTGATGGTGAAAAATATGAAGTGGTAGGAGTTATTGGAAATAAAGATTCTGATTATCTTGATTATAAAATAGTTTTTTATATAGGTTCAATTGGAGATAATATGTTAAAAAATATACGTGAACAGTATGCGTATACAATTGAAATTGGTAGTAATAGCAAGGATATAAATAATAGCTATAAAATAATATATAAAAATATTATGAAAGAAAGCAGATATGCACTTATAGAGAGTAAAAGTGAAAAAGGAGAGGGTGCAAGTACAATTAATTCGACGTTATATAAAGAAAAATTTTCTGTAAATATTTTGGTTTATATTTTTTGTTTATTAAATTGTATGTTAATATCTGAATTTTTAATTATACAGAGGAAAAAGGAAATTGCAATTAGAAGTACATATGGTTTTAGCAATATCAGGATATTGATGAAAATAACAGGAGATGTATCTGTTTTATGCTTGGCATCTTTTGTAGTATTTATAGTTATATATATGATTCTTAAAATAGTAAAACATAATTTTTTAACGATTTCATTTAATAAATTAACTTTTATTACAGTTCTTTTGATTAATGTTATTTCTATTGTATTAACAATTGTTTATCCGGCATTTATTGTATCTAGAATTCAGCCTGCCGTTGCATTAAAAGATATAGAATAGAGGAGGGTGGATATGATTAAACTGGAAAATATTTCAAAAATATATGATATAAAAGTAGATAATAAAAAAGCACTTGATAACGTTTCCCTTACAATAGATAATGGAGAATTTGTTGCCATTATTGGACCATCAGGAAGTGGAAAGAGTACACTGCTTAATATTCTTGGCTGCATGGATACAGCTACAGAAGGAAATTATATAGTGGATGATATTAAAGTATCGGAATTAAATAAATCTGATATGCATGATTTTAGAAAGAAAAACATAGGATTTGTATTTCAGCATTTTGCATTAATGGATTATTATACAGCATATGAAAATATTGAGCTTCCATTACTTGCTAACAATATAAAAAGGTCTCAAAGAAAGAAACTTGTTAATCAACAGCTTATTCAGTTAGGAATTATAGATGAGAAAAATAAATTACCGGGGAAAATGTCAGGAGGACAACAACAAAGAGTTGCTATAGCAAGAGCACTTGTTACTAATGTAAATATAATACTTGCCGATGAGCCTACAGGAGCGCTTGATCAAAGGACAGGTGAGGAAGTGTTTGAAATTTTAAAAAAAATTAATGAGCAGGGGAAGACAATAATAATTGTAACACATGATATGAAAATAGCTGAAAAAACAAATAGAATAATTACGATTGTAGATGGAAAAATATTATCAGATAGTAAAAATAATAATTTTTTTTCTGTCGCCGGTAGATAATATTAATAATGAATTGTCTGATTCAGAAAAGAAATATCTAAAGAATAAGGTGAGAATATTATTAAGCATTGAAGTTGTTATCTTTGTTATGCTGTTAATTAATGGAGCTGAGTACTGGAGTGAAATAATTGCTGTTGCAATTATGATTGTTGCAGGGTTAGTTTTAATTGGTTTTATAAAGAATAGAATTAGGGGATAAAAAATGGTTTATCAAATAGGTATATGTGACGATGAAATATCAACATGTTCAGAGCTTGAGAAAATCTTAATTGATTATTTTAAAATGGCAGGGTTAGATGTTCAAATAAATATATGGTATCGTGCTGAGGATTTTATTAGGGATGTTCCACAAAAAATAAAAGTTGATTTGTTGTTTTTAGATATAGAAATGCCAGGTAAAAATGGTGTTCATGTTGGCGAATATATACGCAACGATATAAAAGATGAAGCTATGCATATTATATATATTTCATCGAAAACCAATTATGCAATGGAATTATTTAAAGTTCATCCGTATGATTTTATAGTAAAGCCTATCGATGAGAAAAAGGTAGTTAATAATGTTTCAAAACTATTAGAACTGGATGAACATGATAACAGATATTTTACTTATGAATATAATAGAATAAAAAATAGGATTCATTATGGAGATATTGTATATTTTGAAAGTGACAGAAAGCATATAAAAATAATATGCAGCGATGGAACACAAAAAGAATATGTTGGAAAAATGAAAGAACTTATAGAAAGGCTGCCGTTTAGCTTTGCTTTAGTTGCACAATCATTTATAATAAACTTACGACATATTAAAATGTGTAAAAAAGATGTCTGTGAAATGGATAATGGACATGTTATTAATATTGGACGAAAATATAAAGATGCATTTAGCATAAAAATGATAGAGTATAACAAGTGTGTAGGGGGGTAATGCATGATACCGCTTGAAGATATTATTGTTTCTGGTGTTACAGAGTTAATAAGAATATTTGTTATTTTGCAATATTTCAAAATTTTTTTAGAGATGTATTCTGTAAAGATAAACATTCTAAACTGCATTATTACATATTTTATGACATTAATATGTTATCTGGTATTTCATAATGTATTGATTAATTTAATAGTTACAATTATCGGAATAATATTTTTATCTATGGGGTTTGATGGGAAATTTAGAAAGAAAATTTTATTAAGTGTAATGGTTTATGGAATTATGTTTGTAATAGATATGCTGGCTTCATTCTTATTATATGAAGCCCCAGATTCTAATAATTATGAAATTATCAGTTCTTTCATTTCTGTTTTGTTTTTTTATATAATAGTAATTGGACTAAAAAATATTTTTAAAGAAAAGGGTAAGGTTGATTTATCAGGACAATGGTATTTATTGTTATTTTCAGCTATTCTAAGTATCGCTACACTGTATGTGGTCTATAAGAATATGGTAGTTTCAAGAATTGCTGTAATAACTATAAGTGTTATTGTGTTGATTTTTAATATTATGCTATATATTTTTTATATGTCCATGTTAGATCGTTTTTTATATGAGAGAGAAAATCTTGAATTAAAACAACAGATGAATATATATGAACAGCAGATAAGAAGTGACATCAATAATAATAGACAAATACAAATGATAAGGCATGATATGAAACATCATATTAGGGAGATAAATGACTTACTTATAAAGAAGGATATAGAGAAGGCAAAAGAATATTTACATCAGATAAATAATGAAATTATAGAAGCTCAGAATATTTATAATACTGGTCATGATGCTTTTGATGGTATTTTAAATTTCTACGCCGAAAAATTCATGCGTAAATCACTTCAATTAGATGTGTCAATTGTTATACCTGAAAGTCTTGATATGAATATGTATGATGTAAATGTTATCTTAGGAAATCTGCTTGATAATGCGTTAGAGAATGCAAAAAGTAATTCAAAAGTCAATTTAGACATTAAATATAATGTGGGAATGTTACAGATATCAATGTCTAATTTATATGATGGCAATGTAAAGAGACTTGATGGACATATTGTAAGCAAAAAAGGTGATAATCATGGATATGGACTAGAAAATATAAAGCGGATTGTAAGTAAATATGAAGGTTCATTGGTCATAGATGGGAGAAATGAACGATTTGAAACGGATATTATTCTGTATATAGATGGAGACCGCCAGAGTATTTAAAATGAAGATATTAAGAATGTATAATTATTCATTTTTTTGACATTAATAAAAATTTATAATATAATATTGTCTCATAAGCTGATATTTTATTACAGTATATGTAAGCATTATGTATATTTATGATTTATGAAGAATCTTATGGCATATTTATTTTTATTATATTAGATACTGCTGTTTATAAAAGACTATTTTTTATAGTTAAATATCATGCATATTAATAAAGAAATATTTAAGAAGGCAGAAGAGGGAAAATAATGATATCATTACTATCAAAGGAACAGATGAAGTTCATATTCGACAATTATATGATAAAAGACTTTCCTGAAAGTGAGTTAAAGCCATGGAAGAAAATAGAGAATGGACTTTTACAGGACAGTTACTTTGCATATGGAATGTTTGAGGATACTGTAATACATGGTGAAAGCAGCAATATCAAAGGTAATGGCTGTGTTGACGGACTTAAGGCATATGCATTTTTTATAAAAAGTAATAAGTTTAATACATATCTTCTTGATTATTTTGCAGTTCTGTCAGGTAAAAGACAGTCAGGCATAGGTTCTGCATATCTGCAGGAGTTAAAAAATATTGCAGTTAAGGATAACAAAGAACTAATATTAGAAGTTGAAAATCCTTATTATGAAAGTGACCCGCAAAAAAAAGAAAATATGTTAAAAAGAATACAGTTTTATAAAAAGAATCATATAAATGTAAGTAATGTAAGCTGTAATTTTATGAGTAATGAATACAGGATACTTTATGCCTCTGATAAAGGTAATGATGAACAGATAAGAGAGCTGACAGAGAATGTATACAGGGATTTCTTTGGAGATAAGCTGGTAGACAACAAAGTTATTTTCCATGATTAATATTTCCAGGAATTATAAAGATAATATAGTTGGCAGCTTCTGCCCCGGACATCATAATAATAAAAAAGTGTTTATGATTATGATATTCTGGTATATTTAATTTTAAATATACGGATATGGTGGTTTAAATAAGAGGTTTATATAATATGGTTATAGAAAATACAACAGTATTTAAAAAAGAATACATAAAGCGCATTATGTGGGCGAATAACTCAGATGATAATAAATATAAAAGATTTAAGCTTATATATAATACATTCGGACTTGTAGCCGGAATGATGTTTATAAGATATTTTATATTTGATGCAATGGGAAATGTACAGACTTCTAAGCCACTTATGTATATATACGCAATAGTAGCGGCTGTATGTTTATATATTGGAATGTATGGCATGGATAGGAATAATCTTAAAAGCTATAATAAGCTGTATGCTAATATGGACAATGTTAAGTTCATATATAACATAGATAATACAGGAATAACTGTAGCCGATGATGACGGCGACAGCGAACTGTTTGAATGGGAGAGGGTTGTAAAGCTTAAGCAGGATATAGATAATTTCTATTTTTTTGTTGGCAGTGAGGAATGTCTTGTCGTCAATAAAAATGGAATCTCAAAAGGTAGTATAAGGGAGCTTTATGATTTATCGCAGGAATGTCTTGCAAAAGTAAATTTAAAACTAGGAGGAAATGAGGATGAATAATCAGCAGATGATGGAACTAACTACAGTAGAGACAGGAGCATTTGAAGAACTGGTTAAGGAATGTACAAGGTCAGGTTCGATAGACCAGAATCTCTATACCGAATATGATGTAAAGAGAGGTCTTCGTGACAGTAACGGTAATGGTGTCCTTACAGGTCTTACCGAGATATCAGATGTATGCGGAAGCAAGAGCGTTAATGGTAGAAAGATTCCTATGGATGGAGAATTATATTATCAGGGATATAATGTGGCTGATATTATAAAAGATTCCTCAAGAGCCAGATATAAGTTTGAAGAGGTAACATATCTGTTACTTTTCGGTTCACTTCCTGATGATAATCAGTTTGAAAGATTTTTACATATATTATCTGATTTACAGGAATTATCAGGAGCATTTATACGAGATGTTATTATGAAAGCTACAAGTGATAATCTTATGAATTCACTTATGAAGAGTATCTTAAGCCTGTATTCGTATGATGAGAAGCCTGATGATATATCAGTTCCTAATGTATTAAGACAGTCATTACAGCTTATTGGCAAGATGCCGCTTATAGCTGTTTATGCATATCAGGCATACAGACATTTTAAATTAGACGGAACTCTTATGATTAAGAATCCTAAGAAAGAATATTCTACAGCAGAAAATATTCTGTATATGTTAAGGGATGATGGACATTTTACGGAATTAGAGGCTAAGGTACTTGATATATGCCTTGTTCTTCATGCAGAGCATGGCGGTGGTAATAACTCTACATTTACAACACATGTTGTTACATCATCAGGAACAGATACATATTCAGCAATCGCAGCTTCAATAGCATCACTTAAAGGACCTAAGCATGGTGGTGCTAACTTAAAGGTACAGAATATGTTTGCAGATATCAAGGAACATTGCAAGGACTGGACAAATGTAGATGAGATATGTGCATATCTTAATAAGATTCTTGATAAGGAAGCCTTTGACGGACTTGGACTTATCTATGGTATGGGGCATGCCGTATATACTAATTCCGACCCTAGAGCAGTTATTTTAAAGGAATTTGCAAGAAAGCTTTCAGAAGAAAAGGGAATGCAGAAGGAATTTGCATTATATGAGACAGTTGAGCATGAAGCCGGTGACCTTATTATGAAGAAGAGACAGAAGTTTAAGCCTGTATGTGCCAATGTTGATTTCTATAGTGGATTTGTATATACAATGCTTGGTATACCGGAAGAATTATTTACACCTATGTTTGCCATGGCAAGAATTTCAGGCTGGTGTTCACACAGACTTGAAGAGCTTGTCAATGCCGGTAAGATTATCCGTCCGGCTTACAAATATGTAGGGCATCACAGACCATACTGTAACATGAAGGACAGGAATGAGGGAAGACAGCCACGATGATTAATAAGAGAAAAGTTATTATTTTTAAAGGAATAATAGATTCTCTTGATGTATTTTCATAGGAGCTGTGTGCAGGCTTTGAAAAAGATGGCTGCGACGTGCTTCTTTGTGATGTTAATAAGCTTCATTATTTTCAGGATGAGTTATTTAACAGAATAGATGAATATGCTGCCTGTAAGGATGCCAGAGTTATATTTTTTAATAGTATAGGTATGCTTATGGACAGCTTGGATGGCGGGAACTATTGGAATAAAAGCGGTGTCAGATGCTTTGATATCCTTGCAGACCCGCCATTTTTTTATCACGCTGCGATAGAGTCTGATATAGAGAATGTGACATTATTGCAGGATATAAAAAGGCAGCAAAACAGGATACTTGGCATAATAGGGCAAAATGGTTTCTTTCACTTTAGATAATTAAGTGTTTTAAAAGCTTTTCTTATATGTTATAAGATGGAATGGACTTTAGGAAATTTGGATTTTTATAAGTTTTTTCTGCATATTTTTAAGTTAATAAAATTATTTCCAATTAAACCTAATAATATAAAGCGTTTGTCACGTTTACTTTATATTATTAATACATTTGTCGAAAAGCTGCTAATAATATAAATAAAAATTAAAAAAGTGCTTAACATTTTGAATAATTAGCGTATAATGATTTTGGTTATAAAATGTTTATTACCGGCATGTTTTATACAGAGGGTAATAGGCGATATGAAAAATATATGGATGTAACAAATTTATTCGGAAATGAGGATTAATATGTCACAATATGAAGTAAAAACAATTAATCACCCGCTTGATTGTGCAGTAGAAGTACCGGGGTCAAAAAGTATAACTAACAGGGCGCTTCTTATGGCAGCTCTTGCAAAGGGTAAAAGTGTATTAAATGGTGTATTATTCAGTAATGATTCAAGACATTTTCTTACAAGTCTTATATCACTTGGATATGTAATAGAAGTAAATGAGGTAGAAAACTATGTGGCCATTAATGGTCATGGTGCGGATATTCCTAAAAAGAATGCAACGATTGATGTAGGAAGTGCCGGAACAGCAGCAAGATTTTTAACGGCAATGCTTGCATTATCTGATGGTGAGTATACTATCAATGCATCAGAACAGATGAAGAAAAGACCTATGCTTCCTCTTTTTGAAGCACTTACAGCAATGGGGGCAGAATTTACATTCATTGAAAAAAACGGACATCTGCCTGTTAAGGTTAAAGGTGCGGCATTTAATGGCGGCGTACCGGCATCACAGGTTGATATAGACATAAGTGAGAGTACACAGTTTTTAAGTGCCTTGCTTATGGTTGCACCTATGCTTGAAAATGGACTTAAGATTAATATTACAAGTAAAAAGACAGAGGGTTCTTATATTAAGATTACAACTAAGATGATGCATCAGTTTGGCTGCGATACATTACATGAGGGCAGTGTATATGAGATACCGGCTGGTCAGACATATATGGCAGAAACTTATCTTATTGAGCCGGATGTATCAGCAGCATGTTATTTCTATGCAGCAGCAGCCCTTACAGGTGGACATGTATTGGTGAAGAATGTACATTCAACTTCAATGCAGGGTGATATGAAGTTCCTTGATGTGCTTAAACAGATGGGCTGCGTTGTAAGAGAGGAACGTGAGGGAATATATGTCACAGGACCGGAAAATGGACAGTATAGCGGTGTAGATGTTGATATGAATGATTTTTCAGACCAGACAATGACACTTGCTGCAATTGCTCCGTTTGCAAAGACTCCTACATATATTAAGAATATAGGACATATTCGTCTTCAGGAATCAGACAGAATCCATGCCATTGTAACTGAGCTTACAAGAGTTGGAATTAGTGTGGAAGAAGAGCGTGATGCGATAAGGATACATCCGGGAACTCCACATGGAGCAGTTATACAGACATATGACGATCATAGAATGGCTATGGCATTTGCACTTATTGGACTTAAGTGTGAGGGTATCGTTATAGATAATTGTGAATGTTGTGGCAAGACCTTTGAAAATTATTTCAGTGTGCTTGATAGTCTGCATTAATTTGTGGCTTGTTGACAGATGTTTTTATAATTATGTATCCAATAGGATATAATGAGCGGCTTTTACCTCAATGGTTTGGGGATAGCCGCTTTTATAGTTAATTATAATTTGGGGAGATGATTTAATATGTTATATATTATGAGGCATAGAAAAACTGAATGGAATTCGTTACATAAATTACAGGGGCGAACAGATATTCCTTTGAATGATGAGGGCAGGTTAATGGCTTTAAATGCATGTACAGCCTTATGGCTCAATCGGGTTGCCCGTTTCTTTTTTTATGTCTATTATATCGTACAAATACATTTTCTTATCCAACGAAAGCTTATCTAAGAGGTTTATAAGTACTCACAATATATTTCCAAATTTACAATACAATCCACACCATGTTCCTCTACATTTCAAAAATCCATCAAACTCAAGTATTTACACTACGAAAATGACAATGTTATAATAAAATAATAATAAGTGTTACTGATGACATAAGGATTGGCTGCTGCTTACAGGGTATCAGTGGTTACTGTTCTTACGCACACAAATACTGTGCTGTTTAGGTGTGTAAGAATATAATTCGGGAGTGAACAGTAACGTTGATTTTGAACAGTATCGTAGGAATCGTGAATAGAGGGGGAAAGATACATGTACAGAGTAGGGCTTTGTGATGATGATGTGTTATTTATGAAGCGTATTATACCGGTTGTAGAGGAATGTTTTAGAGCTGTCTGTAATGAAGATATAGAATATTTTTTCTATAAAGATGATAAAAGCGTTATTGATGGTTTTGGGAAGGACAGACCGGATATTTTATTTATGGATATAGAGTTAGGTGAAGTCTGTGGTTTTGATGTGATAAAAAGAATTGCAGAAAAAAATTCTGATGTGGCAGTTGTTTACATGTCTAATTATTCATCTTATGTAACTAAGTCTTTTGTATGCAGACCATTGGGTTTTATAAGAAAGTCAGATTTTGAAAATGATTTCAGGCTGGTAATGTATGAGATTAAAGATTATCTGGATAAAAAGTATAAGACATTAAGTCTGTATGATGGAGTAAATGAGATTACTATGCCTTTATATGCAATATCAGTCATTGAAATTTATGATCATAAAATGGTAATTACATTTGATAAACGTAAAATAGCTATAAGAGAGAGTCTTAGTAATGTAGAAGAAATATTAATACAAAATAATTTCGTCAAGGTAAACCGTTCAACAATAATTAATTTAAAATTTGTCAAAGAGATTAATGAAGACAGTATAAAATTAGAATCCGGAGATACATATACAATAAGCAGAAGAAAAATAAAAGAAGTTACCAGAAGCTGGATATTGGCACAGATTTAAGTAGTGTGAAGGATATAAAGGTCGGCATCAGTTTTATATAGTAAAAAGGCGGATTATTATATGGAATTTATTGTTAATATTATTCAGAGTATCATAATTGTAAGCTTTATAGTCAGTCAGTTAGGGAGTAGAGCCGGAATAAACGAAAAAGTAATAAGAGTTATCTTTACAATGCTACTTTGTGTATACCTTAACATACAATCGTATATTACTGATTTTGAGGGTTATGGGGTATTTATTTCTTTATTAGTATTAGGAATAATGATATTTATATTTTGTGGTGGAAGCTGGATTGAAAAGCTGATATGTGATGTATTAATGATAGCATTTGCAGTGATAGCAGCGGTTATTGCCGGAGGAATAGTCGGATTGATATATAATATGGCATACATAGAGCTGATATCAGCAGATATGTTAATAAAAAGTATTTTAATGCTTTTAGCACAGGTAATATTATTTTATATTTTGTATTTATTTAAGTATTATATAAAAATATTTTTAGGAGTGTATAACAAAAAATTAAATATACTGATATTATTAATTCCTATTATTTCTATTCTTATAATCATATTATTGG
>URAI01000041.1 GCA_900545725.1 uncultured Eubacterium sp. | reverse complement strand
GGACGCCGCATTTGCAGCGACCCGGCCGGCCTATAAGCAATACATGCTCATCTTCTAGAGCGACTTAGTTCTTCCCATCAGCGTACAAATCTTACATATCAGCCACATCCTGCCCGTCTCTACACCCTTGTTTCAACAAATCACTATTTAAGGAAATCCTCTCTCATAGGATTGAACACATCAACAAGTATTCCATCCTCAAGGCATGTTACGCCATGTTCACTGTTAGATGGCATATATACGCTGTCACCCTGATTAACAACCTTAGTTTCTCCATCAATGGTAAATTCAAAGCTGCCCTTTGCAATATAAGTAATCTGAAGATGTTCATGCTTATGGAAATTGCCCTTGGCACCTTTCTTAAAAGTAATCTCGCACATCATAAGGTCCTTAGAATAAGTTAAAATCTTTCTTGTAACTCCTGGTTCACAGTCAGTAGCAGTAACGTCTTTATTAAATACAAACATAATAATCTCCTTGTGTAATATAGTAGTAGTTTTTAAAGACCCTCTCCAAGGTCAGTTATTGTAAATATAATACAACAAATTATCAGGTAATTCTACAGATATAATTTATAAAAAACACGCAAGTACATATAAATAGTAACAGTCAGTAAGATAAATAAAAATAGAGGAATTTCAATTAATAATCAATTAAAAACATATTAATTAACGGATATAATATGTTTTGTAAAAAGATTTTATTATTAAGAAATTCCTCTATAAATGAGACAATATACTATTACAAATAAAACTATATTAAATAATACTATGCGGCAATTTTATTTTCACCAAAGAAATCTTCGTACCATACAAGGAACATGTATACAGTCCAGATTTTTCTTGAGTTATCAGCTTTGCCGGCTTTGTGGTCATCAAGGTATTTCATAAGCTCAGAAGTATTAAAATACTTATTGGCAGCTTCGCTATTGAAAGCTTTTTTAATAATATTATAATACTTTTCATCCTTTAACCATATACGGATAGGAACAGGGAAGCCAAGCTTCTTCTTTTCGGCAACCATGTCAGGAAGATACTTATGTGCAGCCATACGCATAGCATATTTAGTATTCTGCTTATTAACCTTGTATTTAGTAGGGATAGTCCTTGCTACATCAAATACCTTTCTGTCAAGGAATGGCACACGGACTTCGAGTGAATGTGCCATACTCATCTTATCGGCCTTAAGAAGAATATCACCAATAAGCCAGAAGTTAATGTCGATATACTGCATCTTAGTAACATCGTCTTTATCATTAACCTTGTCATAGAAAGGCTTTGTAAGTTCTGTATGGTTATATTTTCCTGTAGGATGCTTAAGAACCTTATTACGTTCCTTTTCATTAAACATAAAGGCATTTCCGATAAATCTTTCTTCAACTGGCTTGCTTGCTCTTATAAGGAAGTTCTTTCCCTTAAACTTAAATGGAAGGGCAGAAGCACATTTTGCAAGAGCCTTGCGCAGTCCCAGTGGAAGCTTCTGGAAGCCAGCAAGATCGTGAGGTTCTCTGTAAATATTATATCCGCCGAAAAATTCATCAGCGCCCTCACCTGATAATGCAACCTTGACATGCTTTGCGGCAGTCTGGCTTACAAAGTAGAGTGCAATAGCAGCCGGGTCAGCCAGAGGCTCGTCCATATGGTACTGAATCTTAGGAATGGCAGCCCAGTATTCCTGACTTGATACGAGCTTGCTGTAATTGTCAATCTTAATCTTTTCAGATAAAGATTTTGCATAGTCTATTTCATTATATTTTTCATAGTCAAAACCGACTGTAAATGTCTTATCACCGTTAAAAATTGCTGCAACATAGCTTGAGTCTACGCCGCTTGAAAGGAAAGAACCGACCTCAACATCACTGATTTTATGATGTTCAACCGAATCGTGCATGGCATCATCAATTTCCTGGATAAGAGTATCAAGAGATACATTATTATCAGCTTCAAATGTGGGTTCCCAGTATCTTTTAACCTTAAGCTCACCTTTGTGGAATGTAAGGCAGTGGGATGGCATAAGCTTATATATGCCTTTGAAAAATGTTTCATCAAGCACTGAATACTGGAATGTAAGATAATTTTCAAGAGCTGTTTCATTAAGCTCCTTTTTATATCCAGGATATTCAAGAATACTCTTAATCTCAGAACCATATACGAGATTGCCGTCTACAACAGCGTAGTAAAATGGCTTGATACCAAAGAAATCTCTTGCACCAAACAGAGTCTCTTTTTCACTGTCCCAGATTACAAAAGCAAACATACCGCGTAATTTGTTAAGCATATCTTCGCCATATTCTTCATAAGCATGGATAAGAACCTCTGTATCTGAATTATTGGCAAATATATGTCCTTTTTCAATAAGTTCAGCTCTTAATTCCTGATGATTATATATTTCACCATTAAATGTTATAACAATCTTTTTATCTTCATTATACATAGGCTGGCTTCCGTTATCCAGATCGATAATACTAAGTCGTCTAAAGCCCATATATGCTTTTCCGTCAATATGTTGTCCGGCACTGTCAGGCCCGCGGTGAATAATTCTGTTCATCATATTAGTAAGAACTTCTTCACCATTGTCAAGATGACCCGTAAATCCAGCAAATCCACACATAAAAAATCCTCCAGTCTGCTGTTAAATCCAGCAATGTTAATAAATTGACAGTTGTTATTATAATTACAACTTAAATACTTATTTTATACAAAAATGCTGCTTTTTGCAATAGCACGATTATAGCAGACATATCTGCCAAATACAAGTATACATTATCAGTATGGTTATATACAAAATGCATATTTCAGTCAGGACTCAATCAGCTGCAAAGTTTATGCAGTGCAAAGATTACGCTGTGAAAAGATTACGCTGTGAAAAGATTACGATGTGCAAAGATTATATTGTGCAAAGGCTGTACTGTGCAAAGGTTGTACTGTGCAAGGCCTGCACAGTTGCTGACATGAAAAGAAAAGCAGAGCTGACCTGCGGCTCGCAGCAGGATTCGCTTGCAGATTTTGAAAAATAAGGGGTTGCCTGAGGAGCTTGAAAAATAAGGCACTTGCGAATCTTGAAAATAAGGTTTACAAAAAAAAGAAAATAATTTATAATTAAATACAAATTTTGGGATTTTAAATTATGCGAAAAGAGGTAGTATGTGGAGATGGAAAAAATTAAAATGACAACACCATTAGTTGAGATGGATGGAGATGAGATGACAAGAGTACTTTGGAAGCTTATTAAGGAAGAACTTCTTACTCCATTTATTGATTTGAATACTGAATATTATGATCTTGGATTAGTACATAGAAATGAGACTAATGATCAGGTTACTATAGATTCTGCTGAAGCGACAAAGAAGTATGGTGTTGCAGTTAAATGTGCCACAATTACTCCTAATGCAGCAAGAGTTAAAGAATATAATCTTAAGGAGATGTATAAGAGCCCTAACGGAACAATAAGGGCAATGCTTGATGGTACTGTGTTCAGGGCACCTATTATTGTCCAGGGGATTGAGCCATATGTAAAGAACTGGAAGAAGCCGATTACAATAGCAAGACATGCATATGGTGATGTATATAAGGCATCGGAGATGAAGGTTGAAGGACCGGGAAAGGCAGAGCTTGTATTTACTGATGAGAATGGTAATGAGACAAGGGAGCTTATCCATAACTTCAAGGGAGCCGGAGTTTTACAGGGGATGCATAATCTTACATCGTCTATTGAGAGCTTTGCAAGAAGCTGCTTTAATTTTGCACTTGAGACAAAGCAGGATTTATGGTTTGCAACTAAGGATACTATTTCTAAGAAATATGACCATACTTTTAAGGATATTTTTCAGGAAATATATGATAATGAATATGAGGTTAAGTTTAAAGAGGCAGGAATTACATATTTCTATACATTAATAGATGATGCAGTTGCGAGAGTTATGCGTTCAGAGGGTGGATATATCTGGGCATGTAAGAATTATGACGGTGATGTAATGAGTGATATGGTTGCTACAGCATTCGGCTCACTTTCAATGATGACATCAGTTCTTGTATCACCGGATGGTAATTATGAATATGAAGCTGCACATGGTACAGTCCAGAGACACTATTACAAGCATCTTAAGGGAGAAGAGACATCAACTAATCCTATTGCTACAATATATGCATGGACAGGTGCTTTAAGAAAGCGTGGAGAGTTAGATAATATTTTGGAACTTAAAGAATTTGCCGATAAGCTTGAGAGGGCATGCATTAAGACGATTGAAGACGGTCAGATGACTAAGGATCTTGCACTTATTACAACAATGGAGAATCCTAAGGTACTTAATACACAGGATTTCATTAAGGCAGTAAGAACAACTCTTGAAGGACTTTTATAAATAAAAGTAAAGTAATGTGTAACAGACTGCGGGATGGTATTATTACCGTCTTGCAGTCTTTATGAATTTTGGAAGGTTTTAATAAATGGTGTGAATATATGAATTTTAAATTTAAACCCGGTGATTTGAAGGCTATACCGAATATATTATGCTATTTCAGAATATTAATGGTTCCATTATTTTTGTATATATATTATAATGCTACTCATCCATATGAATATTGTCTTGCTGCAATGGTTATTATAGCGGCAGGGCTTACAGATTTTTTTGACGGACGTATTGCAAGAAAGTATAATATGATAACAGATATTGGAAGAATTATAGACCCTGTGGCGGATAAGCTTATGCAGTTTGCAATGCTTATAGCTCTTATATATTCGGTTAAAAACATGTATATACTTATTATATATCTGATTATTAAAGAAGTTACACTTGCACTTGCCGGTCTGATAGCAATGAATACGATAAAAAGAAGACTTAATGGTGCAAAGTGGTATGGTAAGGTATGTACAGCGGTACTGTATGTAATTATGCTTGTGTTAGTTGCTTTTCCACAGCTTGATATACACATTCAGGATATCATGCTTATTATATGTGCGGCAGCTATTACACTTTCATTTATTATGTATGCAGGATTGTATATAAAGATGTTTAAAGACAGTAAAGAAAATAAAAAGGATGTATTATATTAATGTTAAATTATAGTTTTCGCGGTATGGACATGTGCCAGCTGGCAGTATGGTTTTTTATTTATAGTTTTCTTGGGTGGGGCATGGAATGTATTGTTATAAGAAAACAGCTTGGTTACTGGGAGAACAGAGGCTTTGCAAAGCTTCCGTTCTGCGTAATATATGGTTTTGGAGTATTTATAGCTTTCAATACATTTGCACCAATAGAGAATAATTATCCTGCTATTTATGCTGCAGGTTGTATATGTGCCACAGCATTTGAATATATGACTGCAAGAATTATGCTTAAATTATTTGGTGAGGTATGGTGGAATTATGACCATGAAAGATTTAATTATAAGGGGATATTGTGCCTTAAAAGCACATTAGGCTGGGGTGTAACTCGCATTAATCATATTTGGATTTCTTAATGCGGTTATTGAAAATATGGTTCATGCCATGGATGAAAGACTGGTGTCGGTTATAGGTCCTATGCTTACAATATGCTATCTGATTGATTTTTCTTATCATTTTTTCAGAAGACTTGAAATGGATTCTATAAAGACTGCCGTAAATGATATGAGGCAAAGGCACAGAACCTGAGTCTGAAATATCAGAATGTGAGGTTTTATGTTTGGCTCATTAAAAAATAAGTTTGAAATGCTGCAAAGCAGTAAAAGAGATATAATAATATTTGAGATAACTTATAAGCTTGCAGCAACGGCAGTTATATATCCGGCAATGCTGATGATGCTGCATTTAGGAATGAAGCTTTCAAATGTCAGGTATTTAACAAATGAATATATAGCGAGCACACTTACTAATCCTTTAGTTATAGCAGGTATTGCTGCCGGACTGATGTTACTTGCATTGTACTGTTTTTTTGAGCTTAGTTTTCTTGTTATGTGTTTTGAAGCTGACAGAACAAGGAGCCGTGCAACGATTTTCCAGTGTGTCTATACAGCAGCGAGAGAGTTTTTTTCAAAGATTAATATAAAAAATATCTGGGCTTTTTTATTTGAAATAATAGCGATAATATTTATAAATGTAGCTGTTTTTTGTAATATTTTATATTCGCAGACAATTATTAATCTGCTAAAGACAGCTATACTAAAGACAGATATATTATTAAAGCTGGTAATTGTTATTGCAATACTTATAATATATGTACTTGTTATAAGTGGTGTATTTGTATTTAATATATTTTATCTTGAAAATATCAGTTTTTTACAGGCTTATAAAAAAAGTGCAGGAATGGTAAGAAAGCACTTAAAGGGAGTTTTAGGTTCACTTGCTTTATATAATATCTGTATAATCGCATTTATTGGAATTGTTTATGTATTATTATCTGCCATTCTTATTGCAGGAGTAAAGCTTCTTGATATGGCATATATAGGAAGCACTGTATATTTATCAGCATTAAGGTATGTAAGAAAAGCAGTAAAGTTCTTTATGGTATATACCTGTATACCGGTATCGTTTGCAATAATAACAGAAAAATATTACAAATATGCAGATGTGGCAGATATAAAGACAGAGATATTGTATAAGAGAGAGAAGAGGCATAACCTATATAAATGTATATATTATGTAATATTATGTATATCAGTTGGACTTAATTCATTTTATGTGGTAAAGGCATTTAATAAGAATCCGTTTGACAGGGTTGCTGTATTTCACGAAACAAAGGTAACGGCACATCGTGGAGGCTCTTCTTCGGCTCCTGAAAATACGTTGGCGGCTTTCAGACATGCCATAAATGATAAGGCTGATTATATAGAGCTTGATGTAAGGCAGACTAAGGATGATGAGATTGTTGTGATACACGATGCCAATACACGAAGAACTACAGGTGTTGATGGTTATATAAGAAATATGACACTTGATGAGATAAAAGAACTTGATGCGGGATCTTATTTTAGTGAAGAATATACAGGAGAAAAGATTCCTACATTAAAGGAAGTATTAGAGCTTACACAAGGTAAAATACTTGTAAATATCGAGATTAAGCCAACACAATATGATAATGATATAGCAGGAAAGGTTGTAGCACTTATAGAGGAATATGGCATGGAGGATGAGTGTGAGATAACTTCATTTGATTATAATGCTTTAAAGCAGGTAAAGGCATATAACAAAGATATTAAGACAGGCTATATACTGTCAGTGGCATATGGCAGGTTCTATGATACGGATGAAGTGGATTTTTTTAGTATGAATGCTTCATTTTTATCAAAGAGACTTATAGATGCAATTCATAAATCAGGCAAAGAGGTATATGCATGGACAGTTAATAATGAGGCCTCTATAAGAAACTTGTCTAATAAGGGAGTGGATAATATAATTACAGACCGGCATGTAGTGGCAAAAGAAACAGTTCTTTCAAGAGATACATCAGAGACTCTTGTTAATATGTCAAGATATGTTTTTAACAGATAAGCACATAATAATGTGCATAACAGGGTAATGTTTATTATCAATATGTGTATTACTTTGAAGTTATGGTATAAATGTGTGCAGAACGGAGGCAGTTATGATAAGGGGAATTGGAACATCTAAAGGAATAGGAATTGGAAATGCTCTTTTAATTGATATAGATAATCCTGAAATAAAGGTTGTTAAAGTTGAAGATACGCAGGCAGAAAAGGAACGTTTTAAGGCTGCGGTTGAGGAATTTTGTAATACAACACAGTCTGTTACAGATGAGCTTGAAAGTAAGCTTAAGGGCAGCAATAATACAGCACTTGTAATGCGAAACCAGATATATCTTATTAAAGACCCGGAGATGATACAAGGTGTCAATAGTCTTATAGATAATGAGAAAATATGTGCAGAGGCTGCATTTGATGAGACTTGTAAGAGGTTTATCAGTATATTTGAAACGATGGATAATGAGACAATGAATCAGAGAGTTGCTGATATTGAAGATCTGCGTAACCATGTTATAGACATATTAATGGGAGTAAAAAGAGTTGATTTTGCAAGTCTGAATCCGGGAACTGTAATTGTTGCAAAGGAATTAAGACCATCAGTTACAGCCTCTATGGATATTGATAATGTGGTCGGTATTGTCGCTGAAAATGGCGGTGAGACCTCACATGCGGCAATACTTGCAAGGGCTTTAGAGATACCGGCAGTCCTCAATGTTAAAAATGCATGTGAAAAGATTAAGAATAATGACAATATTATAGTAGATGGTGAATATGGTGAAATATTTGTCAATCCAATAGAAAGAACTGTAAAGATATACGAAAAAAAGAGAAAGCTTTTTTTAGAAACTCAGGAGGAGTTAAAGCAATATATTAATAAAGAGACATGCACTAAAGATAATATTAAAGTATGTCTGGCCGCCAATATAGGAAATGCCGATGATGCTGCCAAAGCAGTTAATGCCGGTGCAGAGGGCGTGGGACTTTTCAGGACTGAATTTCTGTTTATGGATGGTATTAAGATGCCAACAGAAGAAGAACAGTTTGAGGTATATAAAAAGGCAGCAGTATTATGTAAGGATAAATTCCTTACAATAAGAACGCTTGATATAGGTGGAGATAAGGATATTCCATATATGGGACTTGCAAAAGAAAATAATCCGTTTTTAGGCTATAGGGCAATAAGGTTCTGTCTTGACAGAACAGATGTGTTCACAGTACAGCTAAAGGCAATTCTTAGGGCAAGTGCATATGGAAAGATACGGATAATGATTCCTATGGTTACATCTGTAAGTGAATTAAGACAGGTAAAAAATATAATTTCAAAGATTATGAGAGAGCTTGAAAAAAATGAGATAGCATTTGATAAAAATATTCAGACAGGTGTTATGATTGAAACACCGGCAGCCGCTGTTATGGCGGATGTACTTGCAAAGGAAGCTCAATTTTTCTCAATCGGAACTAATGACCTGACACAGTATATAATGGCTGTAGACAGGGGAAATGAAAATGTTGCATATCTGTATTCAGTATTTAATCCGGCAGTATTAAGATGTATAAAGAGAATTATAAAAGCCGGCAAGGAAGAAGGAATAGAAGTTGGAATGTGCGGTGAGGCAGCAGGCAATCCAGCGATGATACCGTTACTTCTGGCATATGGACTTGATGAGTTTAGTGTTTCACCATTTAAAGTACTTGAAACACGTAAAAATATTGCCTCATGGACGATGAAAGAGGCTGTAGAGATTGAAAATAAAATATCAGGAATGACAACGGAAAAAGAGATAAATAACTATCTGAATGATTATATTGCAGATAATAAATCATAATTCAGATAATCAAAAATCTTAAATATTAATATTCAGGAGGAACTATGGCACAGATATTTGAAACCGATGAAGAGATAGAAAGAGTAATTCTTGTCGGAGTCCAGCTTGATGATGACGATGATGCGGAAAGCTCACTTGAAGAATTAAAAGAACTTGCAGATACGGCGGGAGCCGTGACAGTAGGCAAGGTCATACAGCCAAGAGACAGTTTTCATCCGGCAACATATGTTGGTAAGGGTAAACTGGAAGAATTAAGAGTACTTATAGACCAGCTTGATGCGACAGGAATAATATGTGATGATGAGCTTACACCGGCACAGCTTAAGAATCTTGAAGATGAGCTTGCAACTAAGGTTATGGATAGAACGATGGTAATACTTGATATATTTGCGGCACATGCAACTACGAGTGAAGGTAAGATACAGGTAGAGATGGCACAGCTAAAGTATAGAATGACAAGGCTGGCAGGACTTGGAACAACACTTTCAAGATTAGGCGGTGGAATAGGTACAAGAGGACCCGGAGAAAAGAAGATTGAGACAGACAGAAGAATTATAAGAGACAGAATTACGAGGCTGTCAAGACAGCTTAAGGAAGTAAGCAGCCACAGGGAGATTACAAGACAGCAAAGAAGTGAAGATTCAGTTATGACAGCGGCAATAGTAGGTTATACTAACGCCGGTAAGTCTACACTGCTTAACCGTCTCACAGATTCTGATGTATTATCGCAGGATAAGCTGTTTGCAACGCTTGATCCAACGACAAGAATGTTAAAGCTTACCAATAAAGAAAAAATTCTTCTTACTGATACGGTTGGTTTTATAAGAAAGCTTCCACATAATCTGATAGAGGCGTTTAAAAGTACATTAGAGGAAGCAAGATATTCAGATATAATTATTCATGTTGTTGACTGTTCTAATCCAGATATGGACAGACAGATAAAGACTGTATATGATACATTACAGCAGCTTGAAGTAAAGGACAAGATTGTAGTTACTCTATTTAATAAATGTGATAAATTACAAGATATACCGGTGCTTAAGGATCTTAATGCCAGATATACTATTAATATATCTGCAAAGACGGGTGAGGGCCTGGAAAAGCTTGATGAGGTATTACAGGAGATAATAAGAGAGAGCAGGATATATATTGAGAGGTGTTTCGGATATAATGAAGCAGGTAAGATACAGCTTATACGGGAACATGGTCAGCTTATGAAAGAAGAATATACACAGGATGGAATAGAAATACAGGCATATGTACCACAGTCGGTATATGGAAAGCTTGTCTGATATTAGAAGATGGTTATATAACTGTGGAAAGGAGATAATAATGAATCTTATAGCGGCAGTTGACAGAAACTGGGCAATTGGAAAAGGCAGAGACCTTTTGGTAGATATTCCGGAGGATAAGAAGTTTTTCAGGGAAGAAACGCTTGGAAAGGTCGTTGTAATGGGAAGAAAAACCTTCGAAAGCCTTCCGGCAGGTGCACTTGATTTTAGAACGAATATAGTACTTACGAAAGATAGAAAATTTGCACCAAAGGATGTATGTGTATGTCATTGCGTAGATGAAGTACTTGAGATGGTATCAGTTTATGATACAAAAGATGTGTACATTATAGGCGGACAGTCTGTTTATGAGCAGTTTGCCGGCTTGTGCGATACAGCACATATTACAAAAGTGGATTATGCTTACGATGCTGATAAATATTTTCCAGATCTTGATAAGTCAGACGAATGGAAGGCTGCAATGACAAGTGACGAAAAGACATATTTTAATATAATATATGAATTTGTAAAATATGTGAGAGTAAAATAATTGAAATAAGGCTACCGCAATCACACTGGCTTTAGACCGGATGGTACTGATATCATTATATGATACTCAAACAGGTATATTTATCATTTGTATAGTAATATATACAGAATTTAAGAATACAATAAATATATTTAATAACAGGAGGATATAATATTGCAGACAAAGAAAAAAAGATGGCCGTTGATAACAGCAATTATAGCTGTTGTTGCAGTTCTGGCAGCAGTTGGATTGTATTTTGCTTATCCTGCCATAAAAAGAGGAGCTGCCCCGGCGGCAGGTGCAGCAGACATATTAAAGGCAGAAACTGACAGGGTAAGACAAAGCTGTGAGACAAAGCTTACAAGCCTTGAAAATTATGGCAGCATGGGAGCTATGGATTTCGTTGGAACATTGGCGCTTGATAATCTTTCACGAGGTACAACAGATTATAAATCGTATTTAAAGGCAGATAAAGTAAAATATGATATTCATTCAGATATGTCTGATGGTGTTGTAAGCGGAATATTAGGAATAAGTGAGAATGAAAATAGTCCGGCCGTTAATATACGTTTTTATAAAGATGCACAATATATATATTTCAGTGTTCCAGAGCTTACTTCACAGAAATTTAAGATATCAATGGATTCCATTATAAAAAACGTATTATCAGAAGGAGAGTCATATCTTAAAAATGACACATCTGTAAGTACGGATTATTCAGAAATTCTTAATAATCAGAATGTTTACAATTATATTGTGAAATTTTTATCAGGGAAATTTGACAAAGAAAATATAAAGAGTTATGCAGAAGCATTAAAGGCATTTTCACCATACATATTCAGTTCAATTAATGAGATGTGGGAAAATTCGGACTATGAAAAAGGTCAGGATATAACTGTTAATGCGGGAAATGGAAGAAAAACACAGGATGCAAGAACTTATACAGTTACAATATCTAATAATGCTGTTAATAAGCTGGTAGAAAATGCAATTAATTCAATATATGCAGATTCTAAGCTTACATCTTATACCTCACTTATCACGTCTGTTACAAAATTATCAAAGGATACGTTAATTCTTGGAATTGAAAAAGGGTTAAAGGATGTTGACAATATTACATTTGACATAACTGTTGATGATAATGACAGACTTATAGGAATATGGGTGGATTTAAGTGCGATAACAGGCAATGCTTCGGATTGTATTAATATAATGATGTCGGGTAACAATGAACCTGCCGATTATACAACATATATTTTAAGTCTGGGTGACAGTGCATCATCATCATCATTTGGTATAAGAATGGAAAGTGATAATGAGACTAAAGGCAGCGCAGCAGATATAAAGGCAGCGGATTTTAATGGTGCTATAGATATACTTAATATGTCTAATTCACAGCTTGTACAGATATCAAGAGATGTAATGATACATGCAGATATTTTAAGGAGTATTCTTACAGATAAGGCAATATCAGAATTGATGTAATATAAGTATTGCAATAAGTTGTGTATTTCAGGTGTTACATGGATAAATTTAATAACAGATAATAAAAAGAGCATGGATACGTTTAAGACTTAAAATGCTTATTTTACAGTGCCGGATTAGGATATTGTAAATACAGGCTGGTTAATGATTAGAATAGTCTTATAAATATTCAGGCTCTTTTTATTTGATGATATATATAATTTTGTAATATTTTATATGAAGATTATTAATTTTACTACATTCAGGAGCTGCTGCACTAAAAACTTATAGTATACAGATATTCTGGTGATAATTAATACTATAGTTTGAATATTTTTAATTACTGCGGCGACTCTGTAGAAATTATCAGTCATAAGAAATGTATGTGTTATAGCGGAATCTTCTAAGCCGTTGTTCCATTTTGATAGCATTAAAAAGATTGCGGAAAGCTCCTACCTGTACATGGTATATTCCATTATCATATACGATAAAAGCAGGAAAGCCTTCTATCAGAAGAGAATTAAGCATCCTGTCAGCGTTGTCTTTATTGCGGAAGGCACCGGTCTGGACACGATATAATTTTTCAGGTGGTTCATTATAAATATTATTTTCGGACATACTATCTGAATAATCATACATCTGAGTATCAAAACTCATGTTATTATATTCTAAGGGATTATAGTTTTCATTTATATTGTCATTAATAGCTGGAGTATTATAACCGGAATCATTAAAATCAGCGGCTTTGTAATCAGAATCAGCATAATCCTTAATATCTGTTAATGAGATGGAATCTGTCGGGACGGCAGCAGTTGTCTGTTTGGGAAGGCTTTTTAATATTCCATCGGCAATTCCCTTTGCGATTTTTTGAAAATCTTTATCAAATAATTCGTTGTCTGAGTCGCTGTTTATAAAACCTGCTTCTATGAGTACAGCAGGCATTTTTGTCCTTTTAAGCACAACAAGATTAGGACGTTCATCTACACCCAGATTTTTAAAGCCGGCATTTTCAAGCTCTGAATTAATATTGCGGGCCATGACCGCTTTAATTCCATTGTCATTATATACAAGGGATTCTACTCCCTGATACTGATTATCTTTTTCAGATGAATTTCTGTGTATTGATACAAAATAGTCGCCTTTTGCGTTGTTGGCATCAGTTGCTTTCTGAAATGGTGTCTGATATATATCTGACGTTCTTGTATATATAACATTTATTCCATTGTCCTGTAATATTTTTCCGACAGCGAGAGTAAGACGAAGTGCATCATCTTTTTCCTGTCGTCCTTTATATATAGCACCCGGGTCTGTACCGCCGTGTCCCGCATCTAATATAACAGTTGTCGTTGCCATTATATACTCCATTTTAATAAATCGTTATTCTATTGTATTCAGTATTATTAATGTATGCTACTGCATTCAGATAAGAAAGATATAAGTTAATTGTAAAAATGTTTAATAAGACAGTTCAGACCATATAATTAAAACAGTTATAAATATTAGGTAATAAGTGCAGGTGGATTACATATATTATAAGTGGGGTGCTATAAGGATAATTTATAAAAATGTTAAATAAGTTGAAGCAGTCACATATTAAGAAATTGAGGTTATGCTGTATTAACTTATAAAAATGTTGAATAAGTGGTAATCCTGCATCTTTATTGTCCATAATATAATAAAACTGACAGAAAGGGATTATGAATGAGTATTGGATATGTGCATACACTTGAGACACCCACTGGAATGTCTGATAAGGGAAGCCTTAAGGTCAGCGTGACTGAAAGGCTGACAGGCAGACCTGTAGATAATGCAGTGGTAGATATTTCATATACAGCAGATCCGTCTTCTATGATAGAAGAGCTTACGACAGACAGTGACGGTCAGACAGAGGAGATTATACTTCCGGCACCGCCGTTGGAATATAGTATGGAGCCGGGAATTAACCAGCCGTATGCAGAATATACAGTAACGGTGCGTATGAGTGGATTTGAGCCATTCAGTGTATCAGGTGTAAATGTGATGTCAGGCGAGAAGAGTTTACAGGATGCCCAGATTGTGGCAAGTCCTGTGAGTGAAGCGCCAGATAATATAGTAATACCTGCACATACACTTTTTGGGGAATATCCACCAAAGATTGCTGAAAGTGAGATAAAGCAGATAAACAGACCGGGGGAAATAGTACTTAGCAGGGTTGTTATACCGGAAACTATAGTGGTACACGATGGTCCGCCGTCTGATAATTCGGCGACTAATTATTATGTAAGATATTCTGATTATATTAAAAATGTAGCCTGCAGCGAGATATATTCAACATGGCCGGTAGAAACGATAGAAGCAAATGTACTTGCAATAATGTCATTTACCTTAAACAGGGTGTATACAGAATGGTACAGAAATCAGGGGTATGATTTTACAATAACATCTTCAACGGCATATGACCATAAGTGGATGAATGGAAGAAATATATTTAAAAGTATATCAGATGTTGTGGATGAGGTATTTAATAATTATCTGTCAAGACCGAATGTAAAACAGCCAATATTGACGCAGTATTGTGACGGGAAAAGAGTCAGCTGTCCTAACTGGATGAGTCAGTGGGGAAGTAAGTATCTTGGTGATCAAAGCTATAATTCAATAGAAATATTAAGATATTATTATGGTGATGATATGTATATTAACAGTGCAGAACAAATAAGCGGAATACCATCGTCGTGGCCGGGAAATAATCTTGATATAGGTTCATCAGGACAGAAGGTCAGACAGTTACAGGAGCAGCTCAATCTTATAGGAGAATATTATAACAGGATACCTGTACTTATTCCTGATGGTATATATGGTGAGAGAACAGCAGATGCGGTAAGACAGTTCCAAAGAATATTTGATATGCCACAGACCGGTGTAGTTGACTTTGCAACATGGTATAAAATATCAGATAAGTATGTAAGATTATCTGAGATAGCAGAACTGGTGTGAACAAACAGATAATCATAAATTGTATAAAATGTAAAAAGACTGCCGTACTAAAGAAAATTATACAGGATAATAGAACTAATTACTTTTCATATATCTATATCCTGTATAAATTTTCTAAGTGCGGCAACTTGTTATTTTATAGCCTTTTTTCACCCATAAAGAATAATGCAACTGTTCCGGGACCAGAATGTGTGCCTATTGTCGGACAAATGGTATTTATCCATACATCAAGACCGCATTTTTCTTTAACCTTATCAGCAACATATTGTGCATCTTCAGGACAGTCGCCATGTCCTAAGAATACAACGTCAGTTTCATTTTTATATGAACCCATATATGTATCAATCTTGTCAACAAGAGCATTAAGAGATCTCTTTCTGCCACGGACTTTGCCAACCGGGATAAGCCTGCCCTCTTCACTTACATGAAGTATTGGTTTGATGCCTGCCAGAGTACCGATAACAGCAGTTGTTTTTGATACGCGGCCGCCACGGTACAGATGATTAAGGTCATCAACTGTAAAGAACTGTACAAAGTTTTGAAGGTGGTTACTGATATAATCTGCAGTTTCATCAATGGTCTTACCCATATTTTTTAACTGCATTGCCCTGTATACTACAAGTCCCTCACCCATAGAGGCAGAGAGTGAATCTATAACTATAATTTTACATTCAGGATATTCTTCCATTGCTTCAGAAGCGGCAATGCAGAAATTATTATAACTGCTGCTTAATGCAGATGAAAATGCAATGTGAAGTATATCATAGCCCTCACTTGCACGTTTTTTGAATATATTGGCAGCTTCCTCAGGATTACATGCCATGGTTGTCGGCATTTCGCCATTTCTCATGCGGTCATAGAACTCCTTTACAGGTAGAGAATTGTCGGGACCGTATATGGTATTTCCTATTGAATAGTATAATGTGTGGACATCAATATTATTGTTTCTGACATAATTGTCAGGTAAATCAGCGGTAGTATCAGTAGATATAATAAACTGACGCATAATAACCCTCCTTGTATTATATAAATATTAAGCTTATATAAATTTATGTAAGTATATCAAATTTTAATAAAAAATAAAATATCTTATTTATATTTATGCGAATTTTTATAATTTATATTTATGCAATTGTTTTATCATACAGGCTGGGTAGAGTTACAAAATGATTAATCAGTAAAATGATAAGAGAATAGATTAATAAAATTATAAAAACGGATGATAAAATAATAAAAATAGGGATGATGAAATAAATAAAAAGAAGGATGATAAAATAATAAAAAGAGTATGATGAAATAATAAAAAGAAGGATGATAAAATAATAAAAAGAAGGATGATGAAATAATAAAAAGAGGGGTTGACAAATGTAAATTAATATGATATCTTGTAGAAGTTGTGAAAATGAAGAAGGGTATCCACTCTCACCTAAGCGCATAAGGCGACTCGGGTTAATATTTTAGATTATATTTCATCTTGGATTTTGTGTGATAATTTAATAATTATAGCATAGTTCAGGATATTTTGCATATAATATAAGGTATTTAGTGGATAGCTTTTAAGTTATCCACTTTTTTTGTTTAATTTTATTCTAGCATGGAGGTACACTACAATTAGTGAATTAATGATTAACGAACGGATAAGAGACAAAGAGATTCGTGTTATTGGTGAAGAAGGACAGCAGCTTGGAGTTATGTCTCCTAAGGAGGCAATGAAGTTAGCTAAAGAAGCTAATGTAGATCTTGTAAAGGTTGCCCCATCAGCAGTTCCACCTGTATGTAAGCTTATTGATTATGGTAAGTATAGATACGAACTCGCAAGAAAAGAAAAAGAAGCTAAGAAGAAGCAGAAGACTATAGAGGTTAAGGAAGTAAGACTTTCACCTAACATAGATGTCAACGATCTTAATACTAAGTGTAATTCGGCAAGAAAGTTCCTTGAAAAGGGTAACAAGGTTAAGGTTACATTAAGATTCAGAGGCCGTGAGATGGCACATATCGAAGCAAGCAAGCATATTCTTACAGATTTTGCGGAGAAGCTTGAGGATATTGCTGTAGTAGATAAAGCTCCAAAGCTTGAAGGCAGGAGCATGACAATGTTTTTAACTGAAAAACGTTAAAATAAAATACATTTATATTGATTAGTTTAGGAGGATTATTATGCCAAAGGTAAAGACTAAAAGAGCAGCTGCAAAGCGTTTCAAGAAGACTGGATCAGGTCAGTTAAAGAGAATGAAGGCTTACAAGAGCCATATTCTTACAAAGAAGTCAGCAAAGAGAAAGAGAAACTTAAGACAGGCTACAATGACTGATGCAACTAATGTAAAGACAATGAAGAAGATTATGCCATATCTCTAATTGCGGGTTTGGTATAGAAGGAGGAATATAGAAAATGGCAAGAATTAAAGGCGGTATGAACGCAAAGAAGAAGCACAACAGAGTTTTAAAGCTCGCTAAGGGTTATAGAGGAGCAAGATCTAAGCAGTATAGAGTTGCTAAACAGTCTGTAATGAGAGCTCTTACAGAAAGCTATAAGGGTAGAAAGCAGAAGAAGAGACAGTTCAGACAGTTATGGATTGCAAGAATTAATGCAGCAGCAAGAATGAACGGACTTTCATACAGCAAGTTTATGTATGGTTTAAAGTTAGCTAACGTAGATCTTAACAGAAAGGTATTGTCAGAAATGGCAATCAACGATGCTGAAGGATTTGCTAAGCTTGCAGAGCTTGCAAAGTCTAAGCTTGCTTAATTGAGTATAACTATTTTACTTAATTGGAATTATTTAATTTATTATAATTAAACATAGTACTGTTTTTATACAGTCAGGTATTTATTGCCGGATGGGTATATGAATAGTAATAACCTGTATTGCCCTCGTTTAATCGGGGGCAATTTGTGTATATATTGTTTGATGATGATTTATATATTAAATCAATTATAATTTGTATATAGTGTTTGATTTTGATTTATGTATATATCAATCAATAGTAATTTTTTGTATATACCAATTAATGATAATTTGTGTATTTATTGTGAAATATGCATTATATTACTGTTAATTGGGTGTTAAATATGTTATAAATGATAATGTGTTGCATATTTATATGATTTTATTTAATGTTATAGCAACAAAATTGCTTGAGAATGGAGATTATGATGAAAAAAGGCATAATGAAAAAGGCAGGGATATGTATAATATCTTTTTCGATGTTATTTACAACAGCCTGTAATAGTAAAATAAAGGTGTCTTATGACTGTAATGCAAAGGATTATGTTAAGCTTGGCAGTTATAAGGGTATAGAGGTTACAGTAGATGAGACTTCAATTGAAAATGAACTTGTTGAAAAGAGAATACAAAATGATTTGGATTCCAAAACTACATATGATGAAGTTACAAGAGCTGCTAAAGAAGAAGATCAGGTAACGGTAGACTTTACAGGTTCTATCGGTGGTAATCAGGTAGATGGTTTTAGTAACAATGATTACAGTCTTGTTCTTGGCAAGGATACATTTGTTATAGATGGATTTGTAGATGCATTATATGGAATGACACCAGGAGAAACTAAGGTCATAACACTTAAGGTTCCGGATAATTTTCAGGATGAACCTGAATATTCAGGACGTAAGATAGTATACGAGATTACAATGAAAAAAGTTGAACAGCCTAATGCTCCTATGATTACAGATACATATGTACAAGAAGAATTTGGATATGATACTGTAGATGCATATAGAGAATATGTTAAGGGAGAAGTACAGTCAGCAGTAGATGAAAATGTTGAGAAAGCAAAGAAAGAAGCAGTGCTTACAAAGCTTCAGAACAATTGCGAAGTATTAGGATATCCTGATGATTATGTAGCAACAAAGTCAGATGATTTTAATAAGTCTATAAGCTTCTATGCAATGATGCAGGGATTATCTAATGATGAGTACTGTCAGAAGAATTTCAACATGTCATTTGATGACTATGTTAAAAAGGCCGTTATACAGGAGCTTATATTCCAGCTTATAGTAGAACAGGAAGACCTTACAATTACGGAATATGAGTATAAGGGAGATCTTGAGTCATTTGCAGATAAGATGGGATATTCTGATAAGAATACATTTGTCGAGAAATATGGCAAGGATAAGATTGTGAAAAATATGCTTTTACAGAAGGCGCAGGATATTGTTATGAATAGTGCAGTATATAATATTAGATAAATTATCTATAAATGAGCAGCTTTGAAATTGTGACGAAGATGCTCATTTATGGCAAATCATAATAACAGTTGGTTAGTGTGAAAAATAATGCTTATGCGATTATTTTCCAAAGTTTATAAATGAACTGGCTGTTTGTTTCTGAGCAGAACAAATAGCCATTGATGGCAGAAGAAAAATTGTCTGTGC
>URAI01000040.1 GCA_900545725.1 uncultured Eubacterium sp. | reverse complement strand
TATGTACTGTCATGTTAAAGGATAGTGCTCATATACAGATGTTTGAAGCTGAGTGGCGTAACAGAAAGGCTAAAAGAGCAGATAGAACTCTTAAGGAATTTGTTCCGTTATATGATATTGAGGCTGCTATCAATGTTATGAAACAGTTTGTTGGTTGTGAATATGGCAGTATTATTGAGATAGCTGATGGAATTAAGATAAGATTTATTGATGCAGGACACCTTCTTGGCTCTGCGAGTATTGAGGTGTGGCTTGAAGAAAATGGAGTATCAAAGAAACTGGTATTTTCAGGAGATATAGGTAATATTAATAAACCTATAGTAAAAGACCCGGGGTATCTTACATATGCAGACTATGTTATTATGGAATCAACATATGGAGACAGAAGCCATGGAGGTACACCGGATTACATTAAAGAACTGGTAAAGGTGTTTAAGAGAACTTTTGACAGAGGTGGTAATGTTGTAATTCCATCATTTGCTGTAGGAAGGACACAGGAGCTGTTATATTTTATCAGAAAGATAAAAGAGAACAGACTGATTGACAGGGATTTTGATGTATATATGGATAGTCCGCTGGCTATTGAAGCGACCAATATATTTATTAAGAATATATCACAATGTTTTGATGAGGATGCGATGGAGCTTGTTAATAGAGGAATTAACCCACTTACATTTCCGGGGCTTAAGTATGCTGTTACAGGCGATGAATCCAAGATGATTAACTTTGATAATAATCCTAAGGTTATTATATCAGCATCTGGTATGTGTGAGGCAGGACGTATAAGGCATCATTTAAAGCATAATCTTTGGAGAAAAGAATGTACAATTCTCTTTGTTGGATATCAGGCACTTGGAACAACAGGACGTGCCATTGTCGAAGGAGCTAAGGAGATTAAACTGTTTGGCGAACCTATAAGCATTAATGCAGAGATTGCGCAGCTTCCGGGTTCTAGCGGACATGCTGATAAAGATGGACTCATCAAGTGGATTACATCATTCCAGAAGAATCCTGAGAAGGTATTTGTTGTGCATGGTGAAGATGCAGTATGTGAGAGCTTTACGGAGTGCCTTAAGCATGAGTATGGATTTATGGCATATGCACCATATACAGGGGCGACGTTTGACCTTGTTACGGGTGAATGTATAACAGAGGGTAATAAACAGAGAGTTTCACGAAGGACAGTGGTTAAGAAAGCAAGCGGAGTGTATGCAAGGCTTATTGCTGCAGGACAAAGACTTCTTACCGTTATTAAGCATAATGAGGGTGGAACTAATAAGGATCTTGCAAAGTTTGCTGACCAGATTAACGCTATGTGTGATAAATGGGACCGGTAAAATAAAAGACCAGAAAGATGAAAGTTGGAAATAATTATGAAAAAAATGTTATTTGTATTTAATCCTAATTCGGGAAAGGCGAAGATTAAAAATGTGCTTCTTAATATAATCCAGATATTGTCAGAAGCAGATTATGAGATTACAGTATATCCTACAAGGGCAGCAAGAGATGGATACAGATATATTCTTGGAAATCAGGGAAAGTATGATGTTATAGCATGCAGCGGAGGAGACGGTACTGTTAATGAAGCTGTAGCGGCGGTATTAAGATATAAAGGAAAGAAACCGCCGATAGCATATATTCCAAGCGGCACGACTAATGATTTTGCAACAAGTCTTAATATACCAAAGGATATGATAAGTGCTGCTCACAATATTGCTGAGGGTGTTCCAATGAAGATTGACATAGGACTGGTGAACAGAAAGAGAACATTTAATTATGTTGCGGCATTTGGCGCTTTTACAAAGGTGTCATATGCAACACCTCAGTCGCTTAAGAATATTCTTGGACATCAGGCCTATGTGGTTGAAGCTGTTAAGAGCTTATCAACACTTACACCTTACCGTATGAAGATTGAGACGGATGGCAGACAGATTGTTGACAGCTTTATATTCGGAATGGTAAGTAATACAGATTCTGTAGGTGGTGTCAAGGGAATAACGGGTAATGCTGTTGACCTTCGTGATGGACTTTTTGAAGTGGTTCTTGTAAAAGAGATAAAGAATCCTCTCGAATTACAGCAGCTTATAACAGCCCTGGTAACACAGAATCTTGATAAATCCAATCTTATATGTACATTCAAGACAAAAAAAATTAAGTTTGTAAGTGAAGAACCTGTAAAATGGACTCTTGATGGAGAATTTGGAGGTCAGCATAAGACTCTTACTTTTGATGTTTTAAAGAGAGCTGTTGAGTTTATAGTAAAACCTAAGAAAAAGCATGATAAAATTACAGGTATTACGGAACATGCGGATACAGCAGGGGTTATTGATGCGGCGGAAGATGTTAAGGAGGTTAATGCAGCTTCGTCAGATGATAATGAATATTAAGTTGAGCTGATATAGCTGTAATGAAAAAGATATAACGATGATGGGCAAAAAGCCGTCACGCTGATAAGATTATATAAAGAATATAGATATACAGATGTGATTTGTATTAAACTGATATATATTCTGATTATATTCTTATTGGCGGGGCGGTTTTTATTATTGCATATATTATATCACATATAAATTAATTGATGTGGCAGTTCTGCTGATATATGTTTTGTTATTATATATTGTGATTATAGGCAGGCTGATTTGTAAGATTGTTTTATATAATGACAGATAAATATGCAGTTATATAAATATTTTAATGTGTAGATTTATAGACTGGATGATATTTACAGGCTATATAATGATAAACAATTATGAAACAATTATATATCTGGATGAAAATAATGAGTTTTAATGCTGCAAAAATTGATAAAAACCACTAAATAAAATTAGTTTTTTTATGCATGATATTAATAATTGTGTATAAACATAAAATAAATAATGCATAAATGAGTAATTATCAGAAAATAATAAAGAAAATACATAGATAATCAAACTATCAGACAATTTAACGAAAAAAGCTATTTACAAAAAATAAAAATGGGCGTATATTATCAATAAAGAAAAATCTATTGAAAAACTGACTACGAAAGGAAAGAAAAGTACTATGGAAAATGAAAACAGACAGCCTGGACTTTATAATCCGGCATTTGAACATGACAACTGTGGTATCGGTGCTGTAGTAAGCATTAAAGGTATCAAGACACATCAGACAGTATCTGATGCACTTAGTATAGTTGAAAACCTTGAACACAGAGCTGGTAAGGATGCAGAAGGAAAGACTGGAGATGGTGTTGGTATTCTTTTACAGATATCACATAAATTCTTCAAAAAAGCCGTGAAGCCTTTAGGCATCAATATAGGTGAGGAGAGAGATTATGGTATTGGTATGTTCTTCTTTCCGCAGGACGAATTAAAGAGAAACCAGTCTAAGAAGATGTTTGAAATAATAGTAGAAAAGGAAGGACTTGAATTCTTAGGATGGAGAGAGGTTCCTACACTTCCTAATGTACTTGGTAAAAAGGCAGTTGACTGTATGCCATATATTATGCAGGGTTTTGTAAAAAGACCTGCCAATGTAAATAAGGGAATAGATTTTGACAGAAAGTTATATGTAACAAGAAGAGTATTTGAACAGACATGTGAGAATACATATGTTGTATCATTATCAAGCAGAACTATCGTATATAAGGGAATGTTTCTTGTAGGACAGTTAAGACAGTTCTTCGCAGATTTAAGGGATGAGGATTATGAGTCAGCTATTGCACTTGTACATTCAAGATTCTCAACTAATACTAATCCTAGCTGGGAAAGAGCCCATCCTAACAGATTTATCGTTCATAATGGTGAGATTAATACTATCAAGGGTAATGCAGATAGAATGTTAGCAAGAGAAGAGACAATGTACTCTGATTATCTTGAAGATGAGATGTCTAAGATTACTCCTGTTGTTAATACGAATGGTTCAGATTCAGCAATGCTTGATAACACGCTTGAGTTCTTTGTTATGAATGGTATGCCATTACCACTTGCTGTAATGATTACTATTCCTGAACCATGGAGTAATGATAAGGCAATGGCTCAGGAAAAAAAGGATTTCTACCAGTATTATGCAACTATGATGGAGCCATGGGATGGCCCGGCATCAATTCTTTTCTCTGATGGTGATATAATGGGTGCGGTTCTTGATAGAAATGGTCTTCGTCCTTCAAGATATTATGTAACTAATGATGGCTATTTAATTCTTTCATCAGAGGTAGGTGTTCTTCCGGTAGATGAGAGCAGAATCAAATTAAAGGACAGATTAAGACCGGGTAAGATGCTTCTTGTTGATACAGTTGAGGGTAGACTTATTGATGATGATGAGCTTAAGGAAAAATATGCAACAAGTCAGCCTTATGGTGAATGGCTTGATAATAACCTTATAAAGTTAAAGGATCTTAAGATTCCTAACAAGAGAGTTGCATTACATTCAAAGGAAGAAAGAGCAAGACTTCAGAAAGCGTTTGGATATACATATGAAGATTTTAAGACTTCAATTCTTCCAATGGCGCTTAATGGAACAGAACAGATTGGTGCTATGGGTATCGATACACCGCTTGCCGTACTTTCTAATGAACATCAGCCATTATTTAACTATTTTAAGCAGTTATTTGCGCAGGTTACTAATCCGCCTATTGATTCAATCCGTGAGAAGGTAGTAACAGCTACTACAGTGTATCTTGGAACTGATGGTAATGTATTAAGAGAAGAAGAAGAAAATTGTAAGCAGCTTAAGATTGAACATCCAATTCTTACTAATACAGACCTTTTAAAAATTAAGAATATGAAGGTTGAAGGATTTAAGGTAGAGACTATTCCTATTATTTATTATAAGAATACTTCACTTGAAAAGGCTATTGACCATCTGTATGTAGAAGCTGACAGGGCACATAGAGAAGGAGCTAATATTATAATACTTTCAGACAGGGGAGTTGATGAGAATCATGTGGCTATACCTTCGCTTCTTGCAGTATCAGCACTCCAGCAGTATCTTGTACGTTCTAAGAAAAGAACAAGCATGGCTGTTATATTAGAGAGTGGTGAACCAAGAGATGTGCACCATTTTGCAACACTTTTAGGCTATGGTGCATCAGCAATTAATCCATATCTTGCACAGGAGAGTATCCAGGAGCTTATTGACCTTCATATGCTTGATAAGGATTATTATGCGGCAGTTGATGATTATAATAATGCTATTCTTAATGGCATTGTTAAGATTGCAGCAAAGATGGGTATTTCTACAATACAGTCATATCAGGGCTCTAAGATGTTTGAGGCAATAGGTATTAATTCTGATGTAATTAATAAGTATTTCAGCGGAACAGTAAGCCGTATTGAAGGTATAGATATATCTGATATTGAAAATGATGTAGAGACACGTCATTCTAAGGCATTTGACCCATTGGGATTATCAGTTGATACAACTCTTGACAGTGAGGGTGCTCATAAGATGAGAAGTGGTAAAGAGGAGCATTTATATAATCCTCAGACAATACATCTTCTCCAGCTTGCGACAAGGACAGGCAATTATGAGGTATTTAAAGAGTATACCAAGCTTGTTAATAAGGATACAGGAGTTAAGAACTTAAGAGGACTTATGAATATCAAGTTTCCTAAGAAGGGCATAAGTATCGATCAGGTTGAAAGTGTTGACTCTATTGTACAAAGATTTAAGACGGGTGCCATGTCATATGGTTCTATTTCTAAAGAAGCACACGAAACTATGGCTATTGCGATGAATATGATTCATGGTAAGTCAAATAGTGGTGAAGGCGGCGAGGATGATGACAGACTTACAGTAGGAGCTGATGGACTTAACAGATGTTCTGCTATTAAGCAGGTGGCTTCAGGAAGATTCGGTGTTACATCTAAGTATCTTGTAAGTGCAAAAGAGATTCAGATTAAGATGGCACAGGGTGCTAAACCAGGTGAGGGCGGACATCTTCCAGGCAAAAAGGTATATCCATGGATTGCAAAGACAAGACTTTCAACTCCTGGTGTATCACTTATTTCACCACCACCACACCATGACATTTATTCAATCGAAGATCTTGCACAGTTAATATATGATTTGAAGAATGCCAATAAGGACGCAAGAATATCTGTTAAGCTTGTATCAGAGGCAGGTGTAGGTACGGTAGCATCAGGTGTTGCAAAAGCAGGGGCACAGGTAATTCTTATATCTGGTTATGACGGCGGTACAGGTGCAGCTCCAAGAAGTTCAATACATAATGCAGGACTTCCATGGGAATTAGGACTTGCAGAAGCACATCAGACACTTACAATGAATGGACTCCGTAATAAGGTTATAATCGAAACAGATGGTAAACTTATGAGCGGCAGGGATGTAGCAATAGCTGCAATGCTCGGTGCAGAAGAATTTGGATTTGCAACAGCTCCACTTGTAACTATGGGATGTGTAATGATGAGAGTATGTAACCTTGATACATGTCCGGTTGGTATTGCAACACAGAATCCGGAGCTTAGAAAGAGATTTACAGGTAAGCCTGAATATGTTGTAAACTTTATGAAGTTTATAGCACAGGAGCTTCGTGAGTATATGGCACAGCTTGGAGTTAAGACGGTTGATGAGCTTGTAGGACGTACAGATTTCCTTGAACCTAAGGAAGTTATGAACAGTGGATGTTCAGTTAAGGTTGACCTTAGTAATATCCTTAATAATCCATATGTTAAGGAAGCTGCTTCTATTAAATATAATAAGAAGAATGTATATGATTTCAAACTTGAGTCTACAATAGATGAAAAGGTTCTTATAAAGAAGCTGGCACCGGCTCTTGAAACAGGAGAAAAGAGAAGTGTTGAGGTAGATGTGACTAACGTTAACAGATCTGTTGGTACACTTCTTGGTGCAGAGATTACAAGAAGATTTGGTGAAAGTCTTGAAGAGGATACATATACAGTAAAATGTAATGGTGCAGGCGGACAGAGCTTTGGTGCATTTATTCCAAAGGGACTTACACTTGAACTTGTAGGTGACAGTAATGACTACTTTGGTAAGGGACTTTCAGGTGGTAAGCTTGTTGTATATCCACCAACAGGGGTCACATATAAAGAAGATGAAAATATCATAATTGGTAACGTTGCATTATATGGCGCCACAAGTGGTAAGGCATTTATAAATGGTGTTGCCGGAGAACGTTTCTGTGTCCGTAATTCAGGTGCAACAGCAGTAGTAGAAGGCTGTGGCGACCATGGCTGTGAATATATGACCGGTGGACGTGCAGTGGTGTTAGGCAAGACTGGAAAGAACTTTGCCGCCGGAATGAGTGGTGGTATCGCATACGTTCTTGATGAGGACACAACACTTTATAAGAAAGTTAATAAACAGTTAGTATCTATGGAATCCGTAACAGATAAGTATAATGTATTAGAGTTAAAGCAGATTATCATGGAACATGTAGCATATACCAATTCAAAGAAAGGTAAAGAAGTATTAGATAACTTTGAAGAATATCTTCCTAAGTTCAAGAGAATCATACCTCATGATTATAAGAAGATGATGAATAAGATGGTTCAGATGGAAGAAAGAGGATTGAGCAGCGAACAAGCCCAGATAGAAGCATTCTATGCGGCAATTAAGTGATGTGCAGCAACATAATTAACATCATGAGTTAAGCTTGCTTAAAAGCATGATGTTAATTATGTTGATATAGAGCGCGCAAGCGCGACCGAGATGAAGCGGAGCGGAATCGAGGTGCACATCACGCAAGTAGAGGGAAGATAATGGTAACATGAGTTAAGCTTGCTTAAAAGCATGATGTTAATTATGTTGATATAGAGCGCATGGGCGCGACCGAGATGGAAAGGAGATACTTATGGGAAAGCCAACCGGATTTATGGATTATAAACGTGAAGATGCAAGAGCAATTGCACCTAAGGAAAGAATTAAGAATTTTAATGAATTTCATATACCTCTTTCAGAGGAAGAACAAAGAAAACAGAGTGCGAGATGTATGGATTGTGGAGTTCCATTCTGTCAGTCAGGAGTTGCGATTAAAGGAATGACAACAGGCTGTCCTCTTAACAATCTTATTCCTGAATGGAATGACCTTGTATACACAGGAAATTGGGAACAGGCATATAATCGTCTGCATAAAACAAGCAATTTTCCTGAGTTTACATCGCGTGTGTGTCCGGGACTGTGTGAGAAGGCATGTACATGCGGACTTAATGGAGATGCTGTAAGCACTAAGGAAAATGAAAAGGCAATTATTGAGAGGGCTTATGCAAATGGTATTGCAGGTCCTAAACCGCCAAAAGTAAGAACAGGAAAGAGAATAGCAGTTGTAGGTTCAGGACCGTCTGGTCTTGCAGTGGCTGACCAGCTTAATTCAAGAGGACATAATGTAACAGTATATGAAAGAGCAGACAGAATTGGTGGATTGTTAAGATATGGTATTCCTAATATGAAGCTTGAAAAGCATATCATTGACAGAAAGCTTGATGTTATGGAAAAGGAAGGCGTTGAATTTGTTACAAATGCCAATGTAGGCGAGTCGGTTAAGGCAAAAAAGCTTATTGATGATTATGATGCAGTAGTACTTGCATGTGGTGCATCTAATCCAAGAGATATAAAAGCACCTGGAAGAGATGCAAAGGGAATATATTTTGCGGTAGATTTCCTTACATCAACAACTAAGAGTCTTTTAGATTCTAATCTCACAGATGGAAAATTTATATCAGCAAAGGATAAGAATGTAATAGTAATTGGTGGTGGTGATACAGGTAATGACTGTGTCGGTACATGTATAAGACATGGTTGTAAATCAGTAACACAGCTTGAAATGATGCCAAAGGCACCAGATGAAAGAGCAGAAAGCAATCCGTGGCCACAGTGGCCATTAGTCTGTAAGACAGATTATGGTCAGGAAGAGGCAATTGCAGTATTTGGACATGACCCAAGGATATATACTACAACAGTCAAGGAATTTGTTAAGGATAAGAAAGGTAACCTTACTAAATTGATAACTGTATCACTTGAATCTAAGACAGATGAAAAGACCGGAAGAAGAATGATGGTACCGGTTGAGGGGACAGAAAAAGAGATGCCATGTGAGCTTGTTTTAATTGCAGCAGGTTTCTTAGGAACTCAGAAGTATGTATCAGATGCATTTGGTGTAGAACTCACAGAAAGAACTAATGTAAAGACAGAAGAAGGTAAGTTTGCAACTAATGTACATGGTGTATTTACAGCAGGAGATATGCATACAGGACAGTCATTAGTAGTCAAAGCAATACGTCAGGGACGTGACTGTGCTAAGGAAGTTGATGAATATCTTATGGGATATACTAATTTGTAATGTATGAGAATATGTTAATTGATTAACATATGACAGATTAAAAATAATATTATAATACGGCAGGCAGTTAATGAAGTGTAATCAATAACTGCCTGTTTTTATCGTCAGATTTAATAAAAGTTGATAATATATGTGTCAATATGCTTTGGAAATATAATAAAAAGATATGTGATAAAACATGTTTGAAGATTAGGAATAATATATTTAAAATAATACCTCAAAATAAAGAGCTATTATGAATGATTTTATAAATATTATGGAAAAAAATACATGCAATTTGGTGAAAAATATGATATACTTACCTATTATTAAAAAAAGAAGAAAGGTAAATGAGTTATCGTGAAGGATTATTCGGGTAAAAAAAGAGGTGTCTTGCAGGTTGTATTTGGGAGAACGGCTATTATTGTAATATCGCTTCTGATACAGTTATTTATTCTTATATATACAACAAGATGGCTTACAGAGTATTCAACAATCATCTACTATGGCTGTATTTTATTAGGTGTTGTTGTTGCAGTCCACATTATGAATAATAATGATAATGCAAGCTTTAAGCTGGCATGGATAATTCCTGTGCTTATTGTTCCTGTATTTGGAGCTATATTTTATGTGTTTGTATATAATCAGTTTGAAACAAGGGCGATAAAGAAGACGTTTGCCAAGCTGGATGAGCAGCTAAAGCCTGCGTATAAGCAGAATGAAAAACTGATGGACAGAATAAAGGACGAGTCTGATGGAGAATATGGAATTGCAAAATATCTATATAATGCAGGAAGATTTCCGGTGTATGATAATTGTCAGACAGAATTTTTTCCATTGGGCCAGGATAAGTATAAAGAGATGATTAAGCAGCTTGAATCGGCAGAGAAATTCATATTTATGGAATATTTTATAGTTGCTGAAGGAAAAATGTGGAATTCCATATTGGAAATTCTTAAGAAAAAGGCGGCAGAGGGCGTTGAGGTAAGATTTATGTATGATGGAACCTGCAGTCTTATGCTTCTTCCATATGGTTATTATAAGGAACTTGCAAAATATGGAATAAAGTCAGTTCCATTTTCGCAGATACGTCCGGCATTATCAACATACCAGAATAACAGGGATCACAGGAAGATTCTTATTGTAGATGGAAAGGTTGCATTTACTGGTGGAATTAATCTTGCAGATGAATATATTAATGAGATAGAAAGATTCGGATACTGGAAAGATACGGCAATAATGGTTAAGGGAAAAGCTGTAAAGACATTTACTACAATGTTTCTTGAAATGTGGAATGTCGCAGTGAAAAATGGTGATATTACAGTACATGATATTGAAAAGTATGTAGATTGTACAGATGAATATTTTGACAGCTGCATGAATGATGATACAAAGAAGCATGGTGTTAGTGAAAATATTATAAATATATGTACAGATAATATAAAAAGGAATGACTGCGATTATGGTAAAGTACCGGTAAATAGCAATTATGAATGTCTGTTAAGGAGCGGAGGGTATGTAATACCATACAGTGACGATCCATTTACAGATGAAAGAATAGGAAAACAGGTATATATTGATATATTAAACAGAGCTTCTAAGTATGTCCATATTATGACACCATACCTTATTCTGGATGATGAAATGGTGCTGGCACTCAAATATTGTGCCAAGAGAGGTGTGGAGACAATAATAATTATGCCGCATGTTCCTGACAAGATATATGCATATCTGCTTGCGAGAACTTACTATAAGGACCTGCTTGAAAGTGGTGTGAAAATATATGAATACACGCCGGGATTTGTACATGCCAAGTTGTTTGTAAGCGATGACTTAAGAGGAGTGGTTGGTACAAGTAATCTTGATTTCAGAAGCCTGTATCTGCATTTTGAATGTTGTATGTATATATATAAAAATGATGCTATATCTGACATAGAAAGAGATTACCAGTATACATTAAGCCAGAGCCAGGAGATAACTGTTAAGGAGTGTGATGAATATCCGTGGATTAAGAGAATTGCAGGAAGCTTATTGAGATTTATTGCACCTCTTATGTAGAATGTAATTACACTTAGATAAATGGATTTAATAATTGGTATATTAAAGAATTGATGAAATGAAAACTGATTTATTGGTTTCTTAATTTGTTATTATATTAATGAATAAAGCTGCTGCATTAAAAATTAATAAATATTGATATATAATAAGTATTATTAATATCTATATTTATTAAGAAGCATTTAATGCAGCAGCTTATAGTTTTTAAACACAGAAAATATTATTAATATTCCATAAATTCATTAATATCTCTTAATATATCTTCTGTATTTTCTCCACATCTATTAATGGTAAGTTTTAACGGACTATAAATATCAAGACTGAATATACCTACAATTGATTTGGCATCTACGCAGCTATGACCTGATTCTATATCGAAGTCACAGTCATATTTGCTGATAAGACTTACAAACTTCTGTACTTTTTCAACTGAATCCAATAAAACTGAAACTGTCAGCATAATAATTACCCCTTTTGTATCTTTTTTATAATTGTTCCTTAGACATAATACTACATGATTTTGTGAAATACAACCAAAGAATGTAAAATTATAATTATTTTGACAAAATTTTAACACAAATTTTGATTTTAATGTATTTGTGGAATGTGTGCCTGTTTTTATGATATAATGAATCAAGTGTGTGAATATATATAAGATTGTAATTGCTGGAATTGTGGCAGCAGACAGTTAGATTAACAACAGGTTATATTGGATTGAAAAATGTAGAAAAAAAGGAAACCCTTGTAATCAAAGGTTTCCATATATTTTAAATTAAAAATGCGGAAGATGGGACTTGAACCCACACGTGGAAACCCACACAAGAATCTGAATCTTGCTCGTCTGCCATTCCGACACTTCCGCACGACATTTATTATTGTAAAGGTTAAAACGGTTCTTGTCAATTAAAAAATAGCCATATATAATATTTTTTTAATATTAGCGAAAAATAATTAAGATAAATAAAAAGACAGGATGGGAAAATGTATAAGATTTTAATTGTTGATGATGACAGGGTTATTGCTGATACTGTAAAGGAACAGCTTATAAAATGGGGTTATGAGGCACGTATAGTTGATGATTTTAATAATGTGCTAAAAATATTTGCCGAATACGGACCTCATCTTGTGCTTATGGATATAGGTCTGCCATTTTTTAATGGGTATCACTGGTGTGCACAGATTAGGAATATTTCAAAGGTGCCGGTAATATTTATGTCCTCCATGTCGGATAATATGAATATTGTTATGGCAATCAATATGGGCGGTGATGATTTTGTAATCAAGCCGTTTGATATGAATGTACTTATTGCAAAGGTGCAGGCAATGTTAAGAAGAACATATTCATTTGCTGAAAGCACGAATATCATAGAGCATAACGGATGTATACTCAATATGAATGACCAGACATTTATATATAATGAAGAAATGGTGGAGCTTACTAAAAATGAATATCGTATATTACAATGCCTGCTTGAAAATATAGGTAAGGTGGTAGCGAGAGATACTATAATGATGAAGCTGTGGGAAAGTGATGATTTTATAGATGATAATACTCTTACGGTCAATGTGGCAAGACTTAGAAAAAAACTTGAAAATGCAGGACTTAAGGATTATATTAAGACGAAAAAAGGTTCGGGATATATTATAATATAACGGCTTTGTGTAACAACATAATACTTATTATAAGGGGGATTTCCTTATTATAATATTATAATAATAGAATGCATGCAGAATGGGGTTATAAAAATGATAATGTTGTATTTAAAATATAAAAAAGAAAGCATAATTCAGCTTATATCAATGTATGTAGTATTCTTTCTTGTGATATGGCTGTATAATCTTCCATATTATAACGCATTTATATTTGCGATGGAGTTATATGGGGTTATATATGTTACATATATGATTTATGATTATTGTAGATTTGTTAGAAAATATAAGACATTAGAAGAAAATCTTAAGATAAAGGATATGCAGTCACTAAACCTTCCGCAGAAAGAAAATGTGATTGAGAGCATGTATGGAAGAATTATAAAGGAGCTTCTGGAGCAGAAGAAAAGACAATTCGATGCAGCTTTGATATCGGGGAAAAATCTTAAAGATTATTATGCATGCTGGGCACATCAGATTAAGACACCTATTGCGGCTGTTAAGCTGATGCTGCAGTCTATGCGTGAAGATGAGGAAAATACCAATAACCGGTCAGAAAAGCTTTCAAAGATTAATCAGGAGATGTTTAAGATTGAATTTTATACTGATGCGGTAATGAATTATCTGAGACTTGAGGATATTTCCTCTGACTATGAATTTAAGGAGTGCAGACTTGATACAGTTATTAAAAAATCAGTTAAAAGATTTGCACCGCAATTTATAGGCAGGCATATTTCATTACATCTGGAAGAAATTAATGATACCATATGTACTGATGCAAAGTGGCTGGGATTTATAATAGAACAGCTTATATCTAATGCAATAAAATACAATAACGATGGTGGAAGTGTAAGGGTGTATACAATACATAAAAATAGTGATTTGGAAGAAAATGGTAATGGTGATGGGAATTTCGGTAAGTTCTTAAAAAATGATAATACTATACAGCTTATTATAGAAGATACAGGAATAGGCATAAGTCCTGAGGATATTCCAAGAATTATGGAGAGGGGCTTTACCGGTTATAATGGACGGCTTGATAAGAAATCCTCGGGAATAGGGCTGTATCTATGTAAAAAGGCAGCAGACAGGCTGGGTTTTGTGATATCCTTTGATTCAGAATATAAGGCAGGTGCAAGGGCAGTTATTAGTATGACCCAGTTGTATACAAAACATGAGTAATATTTATGCTCATAAACAAATAGCTGTGTGATAAAATAAGCAATCGAGTTTATTTCCACATTATCAACCTTACAAGAATGTAAGAAATGAAAATGAAATGTAAGCTACATCAATGGCTTGGCATTTCATTTTTTTATATACTGTTATCTGTAAAGAGCAGTGGGAATTGTCAATATGTTTATACCACTGAATGAAAAATAAGATTACTGTTATAAAGAAAGGCTGGTGCAAAATGGCATTATTAGAGGTCAGAAATTTAAAAAAGGTATATACAACGAGATTTGGTTCTAATCAGGTACAGGCATTGACGGATGTTAATTTTGGTGTCGAAAAGGGAGAATATGTAGCAATAATGGGTGAGTCGGGTTCAGGTAAGACGACTCTGCTTAATATCTTAGCATCACTAGACAGACCGACTAATGGGGAGATTTTATTAAACGGAAAGAATACGGTACAGATTAAGGATAAAGAGTTATCAGCATTTAGAAGAGATAACCTGGGATTCGTATTTCAGGATTTTAATCTTCTGGATACATTTTCAATAAGAGATAATATATTCCTTCCGCTTGTGCTTGCCGGAAAGAAATATAATGAGATGGAAGAACGCTTAAAGCCGCTTGCAGCAAAGCTTGGTATAACACAGCTTCTGGATAAATATCCTTATGAGGTATCAGGAGGACAAAAGCAAAGGGCGGCGGTGGCAAGAGCATTAATTACACAGCCACAGATAATCCTTGCAGATGAGCCGACAGGCGCACTTGACTCCAGGTCATCTGAACAGCTTCTTGACCTTTTTAATGATATCAACCATGATGGTCAGACAATACTTATGGTAACACATAGTACAAAGGCGGCAAGCAGGGCAAACAGAGTTCTGTTTATCAAGGATGGAGTTGTATTCCATCAGATATATAAAGCAAATATGACAGATGATATGATGTATACAAAAATATCAGATACGCTTACAGCGATTGCAACAGGGGGTGAGGGGCTTGAATAAATCATTTTTTCCTAAAATGGCTGTATCAAATATAAAGAAAAACAGCAAATTATATATTCCATATATTATAACAGCGGTGCTTACTGTAATGATGTTTTTTATGAATATTGTGCTGGTTACTAATAAAAATGTTGCTGCCATGAAGGGCGGCAGCAGTGTAGTAATGCTTCTTCAGGTTGCACTTGTGGTTTCATTTATATTTTCAGGAGTATTCTTATTTTATACTAACAGCTTTCTGATGAAAAGAAGAAAGAAGGAGATAGGACTTTATAATATTCTTGGTATGGAAAAGAAACATATTTCATATATTATGTTTTATGAGAATCTGTATATAGCATTTATTGCATTATCAGCAGGCATAGTTACAGGTATAGTGTTTGGTAGACTTATGTTTCTTGTGCTTATGAAGCTTATTAAGGCAGATAATATTCCAAAGTTTTTGATTTCAGGTAATGCGGTAACGGTTACAATCATATTCTTTACGTGTATATTTATAGCAACATTTGTTTATAATTTCACAAAGGTGCAGATGTCTAAGCCAATTGAGCTTCTTCACAGTGATGAAATAGGTGAAAAAGAGCCTAAGACTAAGCTTATCATGACAATTCTTGGAATTGTGTGTCTTGGAGGCGGTTATTACTTTGCACTTACTGTTGAAAATGTTCTAAAGGCTGTATCATTTTTCTTTATAGCAGCTTTGTTTGTTGTAATCGGAACATATCTGCTATTTATGGCAGGAAGCATAGCATTTATAAAGCTTTTAAAGAAAAATAAAAAATTCTATTATAAAACAGGACATTTTACAGGCATATCAGGTATGTTGTACAGAATGAAGCAGAATGCGGTAGGTCTTGCCAATATATGTGTTTTATCAACAGTTGTTCTTGTTGCAGTGGCAACAACAGTATCACTGTATGCAGGAATGAAAGATTCGCTTGATACAGCATATCCATATGAACAGAATATTGTTGTTAAAGCAGTACAGGATGACTCATTTGATAAAGTAAGAGAAAAGATACAGGAATATGTAGACAGGTATGGGGCAGATATAAAGAAAAGCCTTGAATACAAAGATATGGCTCTTATTGGCAGAATAGATGAACAAAATACATTTGTTACAGCAGGGGCAGGAACATATCTGTCTGGTGATGAAAATGCTTCAATGTGTACGGTTGTGGAAGTTTCTGATTTCAATAATATGACAGGTAAAGAATATTCTATAGATTCTTCTGACAGTGTAATTCTTGTTACAAAGGAAGAAGTTGATGGTAATAAGGAATTTACAATAAATAAAAATGAGGAATACTTAAATTACAATGTCAGTGAAGTTATAAAAGACAGCAAGTATTTATCAGGTGAAATTGTTTCAATAGTGAAAAGTTATATACTTGTTGTTAAGGATATGAACGAGGTAAATAAAATCAGAAATACTATTTATGGAGATTCTAATGTAAGAAGTGGAATTGACTATAATATATTCTTTGATACAGACTTATCAGTTGAGGATAGCAAAAAATTAAGCCATGATATCGAATATATGGCTGTTTCAGAAGATGATGAAGATTGTTATATTATGTGTAATAACAGATATGACATATCAGAGGAATTAACACAGATGTATGGCGGCTTATTGTTTTTAGGCTGTTATGTCGGAGCATTGTTTATTATTGCAACAGTTCTTATAATATACTATAAGCAGATATCGGAGGGCTATGAGGACCGCAGGCGTTTTGAGATAATGATGAAGGTCGGAATGAGCCATGAAGAGGTAAGAAAAACCATAAAAACCCAGATTCTCATGGTATTTTTTATACCAATTGTTGTAGCTGTAATTCATGTGGCAGTGGCTTTTAGAATTATAAAAAAGCTGCTTCTTATATTATCGCTTGGAAGCAGTACATCACTTTTTATATGGTGTACGATATTAACAGTATTGATGTTTTGCATAGTATATGCTTTAGTTTTTGTCATAACTGCAAGGTCGTATTATAATATTGTAAATGGAAAATAAATAACTGTTTTAATGGCTTATATAAAGCTTCAATATTACATTTATATTCAAAAAACTATATCCTGATTTATAGTATTGGAATAGAATATGTGAATATTGGAGCTTTTTAAATTTTGTATATAATGGGTGAATTGTTTGAAAATTATGAGAACTTTGTTAAAAAAGTGTAATAAAAAGTAGAATTTTTATATTGACCATGTTATAATATTAACAATAAAAAGGAATAATATTGAAAAGAATCGGATGTGTAGGAAAATGTTTAATATATCATTATAATTTTTGTACATTTTTGATTTGCGTCGGGTGCTAAGCCGGAGTGACATATAGAACATGGCAGAATATATATAGTTCATTCGATATGTGAACGATTTACCGGTTGTACAAGTAATGAGAGACATATTTATAATTATTTTAATACACGGACATTCTGGATTGGAGTGCATTATGAGAATTGAAGAATTTTGCGATATGGAAAAGTTTGAAAGTATTATGAATAATTGGGCAAAGAGTACAGGGCTTGCAACAGTTGCAGTGGGAGCGGATGGTAAGTATATATCGGAGTGTTATAATTTTACGGATTTTTGTATTAAGTATACAAGAGGATGTCCGGAAGGCAGACAAAGATGTGAAAAGTGTGACAGAGAGGGAAAAGGTGTATATCATTGTCATGCAGGACTTATGGATTTTGGTATTCCTATTACATTATCTGATGGAACAGTTCTTGGAAGTATAATTGGTGGACAGGTGCTTCCTGAAAATCCTGATGAGGAGAAGTTCAGAAGCACGGCAAGAGAGCTTGGAATTAACGAAGATGCATATATTGAAGCATTAAAGAAGGTTAATGTAAGAACTAAGGATGAGATAGAGGCATCAGCAGTGCTCCTTGGAGATGTTATTAATATGTTTGTGCGTTCAAGTTATATTGAGAAGGCTAATGAAGCTTTATTATCTAAATTAAAAGCAGGAATTGCAGAGGCGGCAGAACAGATTGATGGAGCTGATGAGTGTACAAGACAGATTGAAGGCTTTAGTAATAAGCAGAGAATACTTTCACTTAACGCGTCAATAGAGGCAGCAAGGGCAGGAGATGCCGGAAGAGGCTTTGCTGTGGTTGCTTCAGAGGTACAGAAGTTAGCGGATAATATGACATCAGTAAGTAAGAATATCAAGACAAGACTTGAACAGTTAAGCAGTACAATACATGAGCTTAATCAGTGATTTTTTATAACATGGCTGTTTGTGTCAGAGCAGAACAAACAGCCATTGATGGCAGAAGAAAAACGCCTGTGCGGAATTTTTTTGTCTATTTGTAACAAGGCTGCTCAGAAAAGAGGGTTAATATGATGAAGCTTGATGATTTTGTTGGTATGATGACAGGACATTTTGATAATAAGGAGCAGTTTGACATGATGTGTAAAGCAGGCAGGATATATCCTTATGCGGAACATGTAAATACCATTTGTAATGATAAGATAAACAATCTTCCCTCAGATTTTAATGGTAAGTTTGTTGTTGAAGAAAGTTATTATGAAACTAATGGAAAACATCATGCATCCCCACATCTTTTCCTTATTGAAGAATGTGAGAATGGAATTTTGCTTTCATCTTACGAAATTCCAAAAGGAGAAGATAAAAATACATTTTCATACGAGTCCATGAAAAATGTTGATTATAGTGAATTGAATAAATCTGAAAAGTTTACACCGGCGCTGTATCACGAAAAGGATGGCGTTTGGGAAGGAGGAAGCACAAGCAGGTTTTCTCCGGTTATGATATTTAAACTTTGGGAAAAATTTTCAGACAGTCATTTAGAAGTATCTGAAAGCATGGAAGTTAATGGGAAGAGGACATTTGGATATGATGATCCAATCATTTATAAGAGAGTATAATCAGAGAAATCAGCAAAGATGTTGATTGGAACAATGGGAGTTACGTTTATAAGGATGTTTGGTCAGAAAAATATACCCTGCCCCCAAGTACTGACATTTTAACAAATAAAAAATATTGTAAAAAGGCATAATTTAAAAGTGAAAAAAAGTGTTGACAAGTGAATATATTAATGGTATTATAATCAAGCGTTGTGAGCGTGCAACGCTGTACAGGTTAATAACTAAGATTGATGTATAAGTTATAAGTTAAATACGATATGACAGGTACGTGTATTAGAGTTAATTAAGTACATACGCAGTCGTGGCGGAATTGGCATACGCGCTAGACTAAGGATCTAGTGAGCATTGCGCTCGTGCGGGTTCAAGTCCCGCCGACTGCACTGGGTTAAAAGCCGTTGCTTTATTTAGATTATGAAGCAACGGCTTTTTTATATTGCATAATATAGATTTAATTTATAATAAATGATTAGTGTGAAAAATAATCTTCTGTGTGAAATATTCTTCGTTTCTTTGCAACAAAATTTCTTCATTCTTTCGCAATAAAATTGCTTGACAAATTTTTTATCCAAATATACAATAAAAAAGAATATGGCAAAAGCAATGAACAGAAGTAGTAGAGGCTGTAATTATTTCAGAGAGCTGCCGGCTGGTGTGAGGCAGTATGGTAAGGCTTTGAACTCGTCTGCAAGCTCCAGAGTTGAAATGATTATTATAGTATTAATAATGCAGGCTGATATATTATATCGTACATTGTACAGATTTGATATTATATTAATAGGTAGACTTTGGCGGGGATTCCCGTTATAGAATAAGAGTGTGGAATTTATTTCTGAATAAGAGTGGTACCGCGGCAGGATATATGACCTTTCGTCTCTTTGTTATTTTTATAGCATTGAACGGAAGGATTTTTTTGATTATATATTTTTGATTATACTATGTAATCAGATAATATTTAAAACTGTATTGTAATGGCAATGATAAAACGGCCGGGTGTATTCACGTATTTGGAAATTATCATTACTATAATTAAATTAGTGCATATGCACAGAAATGA
>URAI01000039.1 GCA_900545725.1 uncultured Eubacterium sp. | reverse complement strand
ACAAATCTCCGATTCCGGCTACCTTAACCCACCGTCTAAAGCCAGTGGGATTGCGTTAGCCCTATTTCAAATTCATGTATATGGGCAAATGTTTTATTTTTAAGCTGTTCTGTTATAAAATATTTTTTTATTTGAATTTCTTTCATAAGCTTATTAATTCTGCGTTTGTTGAATGCAGCTCCCACTCTGTTATAAATATAGTAACCTATAATTCCCGCCTTTTCAATCAGAATATTACCATCTTTTAACATCTTATCTATAACCCTTCCATGAATTATAGTATCACTTCTTGACCTTATTGCTTCTATCAGGTCATTATTATTCCTTATATTCTGATAAAATTCCGTAAATGCAGTACCTACCACATTCTCCTTATGAGCATCTGAGCCTGCCGTCTTAAGTTTGCCAAATCTGTCAGCCAGCTTATCTGCTGCCGCATTAGCATGCGGTTTTGTACATGCATTAAATGTCTCTATAAAATCAAACTTCTTAATAAATTCCATATTATTCTTACCAAATCTTGTATTGGCAAATGCAAAATATCCCGTACCATATGGATGTGCAGGTCCTAATACACCTCCCAGCCCATGTACAAGCTTTTCTAACTGTCTTACAGTCATTCCTCTGACTTCTAAAAGCTTCTCATTAATATGTTCTGGAAGTATCGCAATTATATGTCCGGCATCCCTGGTATCATATTCTATTCCCTTTAAAACAGTAAAAGTATCCTTAAGGTTCATGCTCTGTGCTATCTTTTTAAACTGCCTGTAACCATCATACGAATTATGGTCAGTCACAAGCATTCCATCACAGCCTTTACTTATAAGTTTTCTGATGTAATTCTCGATATTAATCTTAGCATCTATAGAACCTTCTTTAGTATGACAATGCATATCTATCTTCATAGTAATCCTCACAAACCAAAAGCTTTCTAAACTAAAAATATGCTATAAAAACAAGCTTCTTTTATAACATAATACGACATCTGCATATTATTTACTTTCTATTTATTATAACATTGTATGACTGATTTTTATAGTCACTTTTTAATTTTTTATTCATAAAATAATACAAAATTAAATAAAAGGTGTACTTTATGTATTTAAAAACATCTTATACTGTCTTATTCAGAAAATATCGTAAAATTCCAGTCATTATCTTAAGCTGTCTTACCCTTATCAGCTGCTTTATTTTGTGTGGCTGTAATATATCGGACAACAATAATGCAGGAAATTATAAAAAAGTTACATTAAATGAAGTCGCCCATTCTATATTTTATGCTCCACAATATGTCGCAATTGAAAATGGATATTTTAAGGATGAGGGAATTGAACTTGAGCTTATTACAGGCTTTGGTGCCGACAAGGTTATGACATCTCTTATATCCGCAGATGCAGATATCGGCTTTATGGGGTCTGAGGCTTCTATATATGTTTATCAGCAGGGGTATGATGACTATATTATTAACTTCGCACAGCTTACACAAAGAGCCGGCAATTTTCTTGTGTCCCGCAATAATGAAACAGATTTCACATGGGACAATGTAAAGGGAAAGACTATAATAGGCGGAAGAGCCGGTGGAATGCCGCAGATGATTCTTGAATATATCCTCAAAAATAATAATATTGACATTTCAAAAGACGTGAATGTAATTCAAAATATTGACTTTGGTTCTACTGCTGCCGCTTTTTCATCAGGTACCGGTGATTATACTGTTGAATTTGAACCCTCTGCCACTATTCTCGAAAATGAACATGCAGGCTACGTCACCGCCTCTCTTGGCGTTGACAGCGGATTCGTTCCTTATACGGCATACTCAGCTAAAAAAAGCTATATTGAACAAAATGGTGATACCATACTTGCCTTTACAAAAGCAATACAAAAAGGCCTTAATTTTGTAAATACACATACAGCAAAAGAAACAGCACTTGTTATAGCACCACAGTTTCCTGAAACAGATATCAATTCCATTGAAAAAATAGTTGAACGTTATCTTACACAAAACACATGGAAAAATAATACAATATTTGAAAAGGATAGCTTCTCACTTCTTACAGACATACTTGATAATGCTGGTGAACTTGAAGGTGAGACTCCTTATGAAAAGCTTGTTAATACGGAATTTTCAATAAAAGTTTCTGAATAATCTAACAATCATTCTGCCACATAAACGAAAAAGGCTTGCTGCATTAGAAAACTTTATATAAAATATAGAGATTTAACAGATGATTCTATTTTTGTATAATTTTCTAATGCGGTAAGCCATGATTACTTCTTAAAAATTAATTCCATATTACAGCATATTGTGATTATTTATCAGAATGCTTTAGTACGTTATACAGCCTCTGAACTAATAGCATTTATTCCGCTCTTTATATTTCCTTCACTTAATGCAACTGATTTTCTAAATAAAATTATCCCGACTACAAAAAATACTGCTATCGTTCCAACTCCTATATTAATATTACCTGTAATTTGTGAAACAAGACTTACAATTGTTGTTCCCATAAATGAAGCACCTTTTCCACATATATCCATCAATCCAAAATACTCCCCCGACTTTTCTTCCGGTATAATCTTAGTAAAATATGATCTCGAAAGTGCCTGTATTCCACCCTGAAACATTCCAACTAAAACAGCAAGAATCCAAAACTGCGGCTGTGTTTTTAAAAATATTGCAAATATTGCAATTCCCAGATATGCAATAATACACACATTGATTAAATCCTTAGTTTTTATTCTATCTGATAACTTTCCAAATATAATTGCACATGGAAAAGCTACAATCTGTGTTACCATAAGTGCCAGAAGCAATCCAACACTGTTAAGACCTAATGCTGAACCATACGCTGTAGCCATATCAATAATTGTATACACACCATCTATATAAAAGAAAAATGCAAGAAGAAACATAAATACAGCTTTTTCTTTTTTAATATTCTGAAATGTATTTCCAAGTCTTACAAAACTATCTTTTACGGCATATTCTCTTTTTTCAACATAGTATTTCTGTTCATATCCCTTTAACAATGGAATTGACATTACAAGCCACCATGCCGCTACTATTAAAAAAGATATAAGCATTGCCATTTCCATTCCAATTCCTATTGTATCACTTTTAAGAACAACAATAAGACTTAGGGCAAAAGGAATACAACTTCCAATATACCCCCATGCATATCCAAGAGAAGATATATAATCCATTCTGTCCTCAGTTGTTACATCAGAAAGCATTGAATCATAAAATATAATACTTCCCGAAAATCCAATCTTTGCCACTATATAAATAATCAGAAATATGAGCCAGCCTCTTGCAATTCCAAGAATACAGCAGCCAGCCACTCCTATAATAATAGAACTCAAAAACAGCTTTTTTTTATATCCTCTGGTATCTGCCATTGTTCCTAATACAGGTCCTGCAAGTGCAACTATAATTGTTCCTATAGATGCAGCATATCCCCAGTACGCAAGATAATCCACAGATGAAAGTCCGGCATTTTCTGCCAGATAATTAAAATAAATTGGTAAAATTGTTGCAACTAATAAAGTAAATGCTGAATTACCAACATCATAAAGTATCCAGTCTTTTTCTTTTTTTGTAAGCTTTATTCCCATAACACTCTCCACTCCTCAGAACCTTTACTGATTTTCCCCTTTTTTCCACCAAATGTATAGCTGTATTTTTCATCAAATGCAATTTTTCCGGCACCGGAATCCGTATACTCATTAATCAGCTTTACAGCCAGTTGTCCGGCATCTTTATATAACTTATATAACTGCTTAGTACTGTCAGCACAGGAAGGATTTTCATTATAATTAATAATCAGTCCGTGCATTTCTTTATAATTTCCCGTAGCCCTTAATAATCCATATATAAACATTCTTTTAATATGTGATGGTGCAATAAGAAGCTTATTGTAACTAATCATTCCTTTTAAAGCCTGCTGTACCTGCCCCGGTGTTATATTTTCATAAAAACTGCTTATAATTTGTGAATTATAATCATTTGGATTAATATGTCCTGTAAGCCCGTGTGTAATAGGATTATATCCATCCTTAAGCATAAGCCTTCTGTCAAATTCAACCTCTATTTCTGTATGGCTTATTCCACTATTTTTTATCTTATAATCTATATATCCATGACAGCTTACGTCAAGTGCAAAATGACAGCAAAAGCCATAAATATATGCAAGATATGCCTGCTTGTCTTTCTTTTCAGCTATAATATCATATGCTTCCTTAAAGAATCTTATTCCCGGTTCTGAGTGCATATCATATCCTGTCTTATTAACCGGATGCTCATATAAAGGCTTATAATAAAATAATATATCCGGACCATGTAAGCCTATATCATATAATTCCTTATATTTTTCAATTATCTTTTTAGGTTCTCCCTCAAGTTTTCCATATACTTCCTGTCCTATTCTGTAATGGGCATACGTCGATGGCATAATTCCTCCATTTCTATCACACTGCTGTAGTGTCATTTTAACTAATATTATTTTTATGCCATACAGTGTAATCCAACATATGTAAAATCCACTATCATATTTTTGTAAAATCATACTGAATTTTTATAAAATCAACGTAAAACCTATATAATAAAAAATCCATACAGAATATAGCTGTTAATACACGATTAATTCTATATTCTATATGGATTTTTACTCAATATGATAGTTTAATTCTGTCAGTTACTTTAACTATCCCGACACTTCCCTGTTAAGCTTCTTAAATGTTTTTCTTAAGAAAAATACACTTAATATAAATGATGCAACTTCTGCTATAGGATATGACCACCATACATTGCTTACAGAACCTGTAAGTGATAAAAGATATGCAACAGGAAGTATTATTACAAGCTGTCTTAATACAGATATAAGCAGACTGTGAAGTGGATTACCTATAGACTGGAATACAGTACTGCTTACAATTCCTATCCCTGCAAAAATAAAGCTCAAAGCGATAATACGAAGTGCTGTAACACCTATATTCATAACATTTTCACTGGCTGAAAATATCATAAGCAGCTTATCAGGCATAATCTCAAATACTGCAAGTCCTGCAAGCATATATATTACGGCACAGCTCATTCCAAGTCTTACCGTCTTTATTATTCGGTCATGTTTTTTTGCTCCATAATTATATGAAAGTATCGGAACCATACCATTGTTAAGACCGAATACAGGCATAAATACAAAACTGTTAAGCTTAAAATATACACCAAATACTGTAATTGCATCCTCTGAAAATTTCTTTAATATAAGATTCATTCCAACGGTAAGGAATGAAGTTATTGAAGTCATAATAATAGATGGAATACCTATTTCGTATATTTTTATTATTTCCTGTAATTGAGGCTTAAATATCTTAGATATTCTGATATTGACCTCTTTATTAACCTTGATATTAAATATCAGTGCAAGTATAAATGCAACACACTGTCCTATAACTGTAGCAATCGCAGCACCCTTTACACCAAGTGCCGGCATTCCACAATAACCGAATATCATAATCGGATCAAGTATTATATTAAGAACTGCACCTGTTCCCTGTGTAATCATCGAATATACGGTTCTTCCTGTGGCCTGTAATAATCTTTCATTAGTAATTTCACCAAAAATGCCAAAACCACATAAAAGTATCACTGTAAGATATTCCTCACCATAATTAACAACTTCTGCTATATCTGACTGCATTGAAAAGAATGGTCTTACTATCGTAAGTCCCAATATCGCAAATAATATATAACTGCATATTGCAAGAAACAGACCTGTATTAGCTGTTGTATCTGCCGCTTCAAACTTTTTCTCACCGAGGTGTCTGGAAAGCAATGCATTAATACCAACACCGGTTCCTGTTGCAAATGCAATCATAAGATTCTGTATAGGAAATGCAATAGACACTGCCTCTAATGCATGTGTACTATACATTCCAACGAATGCACTATCTACAATATTATACAATGCCTGCATAAGCATTGATACTACCATAGGGATTGCCATATTAAATAAAAGCTTTGGTACAGGCATAACCCCCATCTTATTTTCCTGAATATTCTCACTCATTTTCCATTAATCTCCATTCCGCAGACATGTTTTACATTTCCCCTAATTATTACAGCCTGCTTTTCTCTTTCTGAATTTTAATTTTATATCTTTTTTCTCAAAAAATCCAATTACTTTACACCATATAATAAATACAATAATTGATATGACCATAAGTCCAACTGTAACAAGCCACTGTTCTCCATCAAGATGTGCCATGGCAAACATCTTCTTAAAGAAAGATATACTTATTGATATTCCCATAATCATCGCTGTGCATATGCACATTCTTAATACATCAAATGGTCTGCATATTCTTATAAGTGCTGCCATTCCCACTGATATCAGTACAAGAGTTGCTATTGTAGATAACTGGTCATGTGGTATATTATCCACACTTCCCATTATAGCCACAGCTGCTACTGTAAAGAAATCCGCAAGTCCGGCTGGAAGTGCTTTAACTACAACATTTTTAAGGAAATGTCCCTTTATTATACTCTTATTGGGTTGTAATGCAAGGAAAAATGCCGGTATTCCTATAGTAAATGCTCCTAATAAGGATAACTGCGTCGGATAGAGCGGATACTTGCTAAGCGTAAATATTGAAAACAATGCCATAAGCATTGAAAATATATTCTTTACAAGAAAAAGAGAAGCCGTTCTTTGGATATTATTAACAACTCTTCTTCCTTCAAGTACAACAGATGGCATACATGAAAAATCTGAATCCAGAAGTACAATCTGTGACGCATTGGAAGCTGCCTCACTTCCCGATGCCATGGCTATACTGCAGTCTGCACTTTTTAAAGCAAGAACGTCATTGACACCGTCACCTGTCATGGCAACTACCTTATCATGTCTTTTTAATGCATCTACAAGTTTCTTTTTCTGCTCAGGCTGTACTCTTCCAAATACTGTATATTCCATAGCTGCCTTATCTAACTTTTCATCTGTACCAAGTATTGAAGCATCTATATATTTTTCTGCATTTGTAATTCCTGCTTCTTTAGCAACGTTAGATACCGTAACAGGATTATCTCCTGATATTACTTTAATCTCAACGCCCTGTTTTTCAAAGTAATCAAAAGTCTCTCTTGCCTCCGGACGTATCGGATTGGCAAGCACTATCATAGCATATGGAATAACCGGTTTTTCTAACGGTCTGCCTTGCATATCACCTTTATATTCACCGAATAAAAGGACTCTTGAACCATCCTTTGCAAACTGCTGTATATCAGCTTCATATTCCATATACTGTTCCAGCAGGAGCTTTTCAGGTGCTCCAATAACATATGTCTTATCATTAAATACAGCCGCACTGTATTTTACCTCCGATGAAAATGGAAACACCTTCTTAGCTGTCTCATAATCATCATTTTTAAAATATTCCTTCAACGTCTTCATTGTGACATTGTCTTCATCAAAATTATTGACAACATCTCCTATTATGCTATGTAACGGCTTATCATTATCATAATTATCAAATGGCACTATCTGCTGCACTGCCATCTTATTTTCTGTAATCGTACCTGTCTTATCTACACATAATACATTTACCCTTGCCAATGTTTCAACACATACCATCTCGTGTACAAGAACATTTTTCTTACCAAGACGCATTACACTTACTACAAGTGCCACACTTGCAAGAAGATACAGACCCTCAGGTATCATTCCAACAAGAGCAGCTATGACGGCAACCACACTATCTTTTACAGATACTCCCATCCAGAAATATTCCTGAACGAACATTATTATTCCTATAGGAATAATAAGTATTCCTATTACTTCTACAAGCTTATTAAGCGAGTTCATCATCTCTGTCTGCTGTCTCTTCCTTGAAGTCTTTGCCTCAAGCGCCAGCTTTGCAGCATATGAATTAAGTCCGACATTTTCAAGAACAGCCTTGCATTTCCCCGATACAACATAGCTTCCTGAATACAGCTTATCCCCCTTATATTTGACAATCTCATCCGCTTCTCCGGTAATAAGTGATTCATTAACTCTTACACTTCCCTCAGCAACCATTGCATCTGCGCATATCTGACCACCTGCCGAAAAGAAGCATATATCATACTTAACAAGTTCTTCTGATGGAATAGTCTTAACACTTCCATCCCTTAGAACCTCTGTCTTAGGTTCACTTATAAGTGTAAGCCTGTCAAGCACCTGTTTGGAACGAATTTCCTGAATTATACCTATGAAAATATTACATATAATTATAGGCAAAAAGGTCATATTTACATATGACCTGACAAGAATTAACAATACGGAAAATATTGCAAATATTAAATTAAAATATGTAAACAGATTACTGGCAATAATCTGACCTATGGTCTTGGATTGGTTTTTAACCGCTTCATTTACCATGCCACATTCTGTAAGGTGTCTGACCTCCTCCGAGGTCAGACCATTGCCTATCAATTCATCTGTAAGCTGTATATTTACATTTTTATCTGATTTATCGTAAGTATCATTCTTAAAATTATTTACTTTCATCATAATTTATTTTTCCTTTACACATGTTCCATATGTAATAAACTAATCCTGCAAATATAATTAATTTGATACCAAACCATATCAATATACTGTTCATAGACTGAGCATCATATAACTGGAATGATATGGCATTTATAAAATGTGCTGCCATTGTTACACCTATCACCCACTTAGGAAGGTCATTTTTGACTGCCCCAAATACAGCATTCATAAGAACTATACCTAATACAACATCTAATACACAGCTTATTCCAAGAAGAAGCCATAATACCGGCTGTGATGTTATTAATGTACTTACCATCTCAAGTGTCTGGCTTACTGCATCCTGCGAGACTCCATTAAGAGCATCATTTAGCGTTGCTTCCATTCCTGAAGAGTTAATGGCTGTACACCATGTAAGATATGATACACTTGTAATACCATATAAAAAACTGTCACCGGCGCCAAGTCCGATACCTGCCATATATACATCGCCTTCTCTTTCAAATCTGTCCTTAAGCATGTAGCCGACTATAAGCCTTGCAATAGTAAAACCAACTGTTGCAATTATATAATAGACAATGGTATATGTTACAGGATTATTGCTAAATACATTATCAATTCCCGGTGCCAGTGTTAATACTGACAGAAACATATTTGTAAATACAAATGTAAATATCAGATATGCAACAACTCCAAGAAGCACAGGCATCCATCTTCCATGCCATCTTTTAATTGCAACGATAATAAATACTATAAACACAGAAAGCAATATTATTCCCCCGGCTGTAATCATAGGCGAAAGCCCTGACGGAAGAGTCTGTGTCATGTCGAAATTTTCCATATATCCTCCTAACATGTATATTAAGTTTATGCTACTGTTCTCCTCTCTATTGAGGAAAGGGTCATCTGGATACTTAAGATATAACAGCCACAAAAAGCAGCCACATTAATGCAGCTGCTCCCTCATAATCTTAGTTGTAAACAATATATCTTTTTTAATAACGAAATGTATATTTAAAAAGGCACACTGAAAAACATTGGGATTATAACTTTGTTACGTTAGTAGCCTGTGGTCCTTTAGCTCCTTCTGTTACATCGAACTCAACCTGAGCGCCTTCGTCTAAAGACTTGAAGCCTTCCATGTTAAGACCTGAGTAATGAACGAATACATCATTACCTTCTTCATCGCTAATAAATCCGTAACCCTTTTGGTTGTTAAACCATTTTACTGTACCTTTCATTTTAAGTACCTCCAAAAAAATATGCGGTGAAAAACACCGATTTAATATTAACATTTACCTCTATAATTGTCAATAAAATTAAATTATCGAATTATATTTTGCCACATTTCATCAGTGTTTACGGCTATCGTGTAAACAGCAATAACACACTAACGGCTCATTCAAAAGACTATATTATTTTACTCATACTCCATATATACCCTGCTTAGTTCAACAAGATCTTTTCCACGCTGGATTACTGATACAACATCGCCTTTTTTTAACTCTTTATCTTTTACCCTTATAAGATTTCGGCTTATCAGCTCCGATTCACATTCAACATCATTAATAAGAATTGCACTGTAATTATTAAAATTTTCACCTTCAATATATATATTGTTCATGGAATTATACTCACAGTTAATCTTTATGTCCTGTATTCCCATCTTAAGATTAGTTGCCAAATATGGCATCTGTCCATCATATATATCACAATTGCCATATAATATGTCATATTCCAGTATTTTAAGATTCTTAAGATAATCAGCGCTGCACTGTTGCTGCTGGTGAAAACGGTTGATATATCCATTACTGATTCCAAGCTGCTCCAGTACATATGAGGATAACTGATACGCTTCCATATCTTTATTATTGACATTCATATTGAAATTATTCCAGATAATATACTGTGTCTGATAAATATTTTCATTAACAAGCATATCATCTTCAAATTCAAAGCCGGGAAGATGGTCGCCATACATAACAAGCACTGTTTCCTCATCCCTTTGCGTAAGATAATCCGTAAGCTCCTTAATAAAATCGTCCATCTCCTTAAGCTGGTTTACATAATATTCAAAAGCTGTCGTATTGTCCTCATCAAAGAAACCATCTACACTTATTGCCGGTGCATAATTATCAGGCATTACCGATGGATAATCTCCATGCCCCTGTACTGATATTGCATATATATAATCAGAACCTTCTGTTGAATCCAGTATGTTACCTATCTGTGCCGTAAGCACTTTATCTTTTGCCCAGCCTGTCGGCGTAAAGCTTAAATCATCCATATATTCAATTGATGTAAATGTATCATATCCTAGATGTGAAAATATCCTATACCTGTCATAAAATGTACCATAATTATTATGAAGTGCATGTGAAACATAACCAAGCCCACTAAGCACGTATGCGGTTGATTCGCATACTCTTGTCTGTAATACCGTCTCATACGGATATTCTCCAGGTCCAAAATCATCCATATTCATTCCTGTCTGTATTTCAAATTCCGTATTGGCTGTTCCTGCGCCAAATACAGGCACACTTAAAAATCCCGATGAGTATTTATTATAAAGCTCTTCAAATACAGGAACCGGATTTTCTGAAAATGTGATTCCTTTTAAAAGATTAGGATCAAAAAATGACTCCAGCTGTAAAAATATAATATTTGGTCTTTGCTGTGAATTAACTGCCTCACCATCATCAAGCTGTTCCTTTAATGATGACATATATTCTGTCGAATAATCATCTTCTTTACTTATTCCTCTACCTACTATGCTGCACGAAAAACAGTATGCAAAGCCATATTTTTTGTAAGCATTTGCAAGATTACCAAAATTCTTACTTAAGATTCCAGACGAAACAAATACAATAGTAAGATAATATAGCAGTCCTGCCGTAACACCTATTCTAATAAGCGCTGATATATAATTAATCTTCTCTTTATACCTGGGTGCCTTTATAAATATCCATATAAGTAATGCCACTGCCGCAAGAAGTCCTATTGCTATAAGCACCATCTGATAACGTTTAAGATATACAGGAATAATCTTTATTGCATCACCTATAAGATATATGTCCATTGCTGTAAACGGAGTCTTTCTAAGCGACAATACAACAAAATTAATCACCGCTGCCAAAAGCCATATAAAACTTATCATTCCATAAGCAAATATCCTTCTCTTAAACAGCAGTCCGACAGACATTGTCATAAGTATAATTAATGTATCATATAAAAATATAACCGGATTAGTAAATATGTATACTAATCCGATTAAACTTCTTCTGTTAAGGCATTCAATAATCATATTAAGCAAAACCGAATATACTATTGTGTGAACAAAATTATATTTCCATAATCTTTTGCAATATATTATTATATTTTTCATACCTCTACCTGCTTTTTATTAAATTGTTTTAATATCATCTATTATCTTTCTTGCTTTATCTTTGGTTTTTTGTGGTGCACTTTTAGAACTTACAACCATAAAAGCAAATTTTTGGGCATCATCATATTCTTCACATTTCTTTGCAAGCGTAGCCATAAGAAGATTAAGTGTAATATCATTCATTCCACATATTGGAGGAAATTCCTGTGCAAGTGCATCCTTAAATCCGCTATATGCCTGATGTACATAAGTATCTATATGTTTTTTACATACTTCTATGTCTTCCTGTGTTCCCGGCTCCTGACCGTTTTGTATTGCCTCAATCTTACCCTTATAAAGCCATGACAGCTTAAGACACAGATATGAGGCTTCACTTAACTTAGAATGTTTTACTGTTGCCGTAAGAAGAGCCATCTTATATCTTCTTATCGCTGTATCATAAGAATATACGCCTGTATCTATTATACATGCATTATATTTATCACCAATCTCTGCTCTCAGAGTTCTTATCTGATTATCCGATACATTCTCATAATCACGCATAACTGCTGCATAACCACAATATGGACACATACATACATCATACTTTATTGTATCTATCTTAGAATATAATGGTCTTAAATCTTCGTCTGACCCTAAAAAACGTGCTTTTCCGGTCTTAACCTGTGAAGTTGTAAACGCCTTACCGCATACCGGACAATTCATCTTCTTGTCATAAATGTACTGTGCTTCTTCATTAATATATTTATCTTCCATATTTTACCTGTTTATCTTCCTTATCTGTTTATTTAGGAAGTTTAAATGAACTCTTAAGTGATACTATTCTGTTGAATACCGGATTATCCGGTGTTGAATCCTTAAGATCCGCACAAAAATATCCGTTTCTTACAAACTGGAACTTATCCTGTGCTTCTGCTTTCGCAAGTTCAGGTTCTACATAACAGTTCTCAACTACAGTAAGTGAGTTAGGATTAATGTTAATTGAACCATCCTCTTCATTATAAACGCCCTTTTCTTCATCAACAATATTCTCATAAAGGCGTGCCTTTACTTTAACACCTTCTGTGGCAGAAACCCAGTGAATTGTACCTTTAACCTTACGTCCTGTAAAGTTACCTCCCCTTGTTTCAGGGTCATATGTGCAATGAATCTCTGTAATATTGCCAGCTTCATCTTTCTTATAATCAACACATTTTACAAAATATGCATTCATAAGACGTACCTCATTGCCAGGGAACAATCTGAAATACTTCTTTGGTGGTTCTTCCATGAAATCTTCTCTTTCAATATAAAGTTCCTTGGTAAATGGTACCTTTCTTATTCCAAGCTCAGGATTTTCCTGATTATTAGGAACCTCCATATACTCAACCTGATTGTCAGGATAGTTATCTATAACTAACTTCACCGGATTAAGTACAGCCATCATTCTCTTAGCCTTTAACTTAAGATCCTCTCTTATACAATATTCAAGCATAGGATACTCAACTGCACCCTGACTCTTTGTTACACCTACAAGCTCTACAAAGTTCTTTATAGATTCTGGTGTAAAACCTCTTCTTCTTAATGCTGCTATTGATACAAGACGAGGGTCATCCCATCCGTCAACAATTCCCTCTTCAACAAGTTTTTTGATATATCTTTTTCCCGTAATAACATTGTTAAGATATAATTTTGCAAATTCAATCTGCTTAGGAGGATTTTCATATCCTACTTCCTTTACTACCCAGTCATAAAGAGGTCTGTGATCTTCAAACTCAAGCGTACAGATTGAGTGTGTCACTCCCTCCGTAGCATCTTCTATTGGATGTGCAAAATCATACATCGGATAAATACACCACTTATCACCTGTTCTATGATGTGATATATGTGCTACCCTGTAGATAACAGGATCACGCATGTTAATATTAGGAGAAGCCATATCAATCTTAGCTCTTAATACCTTTTCTCCATCTGCATACATGCCCTTTTTCATATTTTCAAAAAGTTCAAGATTCTCTTCAACAGAACGGTCTCTGTATGGACTTTCCTTACCCGGCTCTGTAAGCGTTCCTCTGTACTCTCTTATCTGTTCTGCTGTAAGGTCACACACATATGCCTTACCCTTCCTGATAAGCTTAACAGCCGCTTCATACATCTTATCAAAGTATCCTGATGCAAATAATACATCACCATGCCACTTAGCACCAAGCCACTCAACATCTGCCTTAATTGAATCAACAAATTCTTCTTTTTCTTTAGTAGGATTAGTATCATCAAATCTTAAATTAAACTGACCATTGTATTCCTTTGCAAGTCCATAATTTAAAAGAATTGACTTTGCATGTCCAATATGAAGATATCCGTTAGGCTCCGGAGGAAATCTTGTTACAACCCTGCTGCAATGACCTTCCTCAATATCCTTATCTATAATCTGTTCAATAAAATTCTTTGAAACAGCTTCGTTTTCCATTATAAATCCTCCTGTATATATCTATAGGTTATATATCTTCACGTATATTATACGTTTCATCATCATTTCATTATACAATATACTCACTTTTTTAGTCAAATATTATTCAAGATTCGTCTGCGAATCCTGCTGCAAGCAGTTAGCCAGCTCTTCAACTGATTCTCTTAATGTCTTTCCTTCAAGGTCAACTGTTATATCCGCATATTTTTCATATAATGCTTTTCTGTCCTCAAATATCTCTTTTACAGTTGTCTTTCCATTAGATACAACGCCTCTTTCCTTAAGGCTTCCAAGTCTTTCATTAAGATCCATCTCAGACACCCTAAGATATACCACTGTTCCTATCTCCTTAAGATGTTTCATTGCACCGCTTCCATATACAGCACTTCCACCTGTTGCTATTACTGCATTATCATAATCAAGAGATTCATTAACATCATTTTCAAGCTTGATAAAACCTGCATCTCCATACTCATCTATTAACTGTTCAAGTGTCTTTTTATATTGTCCCTGAATCACAAGATCTGAATCAACAAAATCATACCCAAGCTTCTTTGCCAATACAACACCTATTGTACTCTTTCCACTACCCGGCATTCCTATAAGCACTATATTATCCTTTTTCATATATTATTCTCCATTCCAACATTCCATATTACACTTATATACGATGGTAAAATCTGTATGTTTTATATATCTTACTCTGCACAAAATAATACTAAATATATCGCACATATAATGTGCAGAAATGAGGTATCTTATGGATAATTATAATTCTAACGGAAGCGGAATAAGCGAGGATATGTTTGGCTTTATACCACCTAATATGATGTACCCACAAAATACTTCCATTCCTGATGGTTTCTCATCCAAAGAAGAATATGAACGCTTCTTATACAATCAGGAACACGATAATGAATTTCATATCAGAAGTGGTGACTGATATCTGATGTAAAATTCTAACTGATTAAATATATTATTTTGTAACAGCCTCAAGCATCTGTCCAAGTTCCTGCGGACTGAATGTATAATGGCTGTTACAAAAATGACAATTAACTTCAATAGGCTTATTATCATCAACCATTTCCTTAAGATCCTTAACACCTATACTCATTACCGCTTTGCTTACTCTTTCTTTAGAACAGTTACAATAAAACTGTGTCGGTATTGTATCAAGTATTTCAAGTTCCATGCCGCCTAAAATATATTCTAATATCTTTTCAGGTGTCATGCCATTTTCAAGCATGTGTGTAACTGACTTAATCTCTTTAATTCTCTTTTCTAGCTTATCAATTACCTCTTCTGTCGCATCCGGCATAAGCTGGATTATAAATCCTCCTGCCTGCTCTACAGTATTATCCTTATCCATAAGCACACCAAGTCCTACAGAAGACGGAATCTGTTCACTTGTTGCATAATAATATGTCAGGTCATCCGCAATCTCACTTGTTATAAGAATAGTATCACCCACATATGGCTCTTTAAGTCCGATATCCTTAATAACACTTAATACACCGATGCCTACAGCACCTGCAATATCAAGTCTGCCATCCTTAAGTGGAAGCATAACCTCTGGATTGGCTACAAAGCCTTTAACATTACCTTTTGGGTCTGCTGTAACTGTCATTGCTCCAATAGGTCCATTACCTTTAATCTGAACTGTAAGTATATCGGAATCATTTTTCATTGTTACACCCATCATGACTCCGCCTGTAAGAAGTCTTCCAAGTGCCACTGTCGCAATAGGGCTTGTATTGTGAAGCTGTCTTGCCTTTTCTACTGTATCCTTAGTTGTAGCTGCAAAGGCTCTTATCTGTCCGCCGGCAGCTATTGCTCTTACTATATAATCACTCATAAATTAATCCTCCTGTTATACTAATTGTTTAATCATATAATTCAACTATATCAATTCTATATATTTTTTATTATTTTTAAATCATTATTATCTATAAACATACTGGCATTGATTTTTATAAAAATATTCAAATATCCCCGCCTGTTAAGTCTTTCTACATATTCTTTTATAACTGATTATTATATAATAAATTCAAATATCAAATACGTCATGTTCTTATTTTTCTATAATATAATACATCCTCTCACTATCCATATCCGGTTTATTATGTGTAAATGCATCATATACGGCTCTCACCTTAAGTCCTGCAGCCAGAGCTGCCTGTTCTACCTCTTCACATGTGAATCCATGCTGGAAATGGCTTTCCTCATATCTGTCAAATGTCCCCTCTTCATTCTGTATAAATACAGCAAGGTCGTATTCATTATTCCTGTTATCCTCATGGTAAATATTATCCCATACGAAGGCTGATTCATCCCTGTTTTCTGCATATGTATTATCTGCTAATATATCCCTAAAAAAATGTATTGTCTTTAAATCAAATATAAAGACCCCGCCACTTTTAAGATTATTATTAACACATTCAAATACATTTTTTAAGTCATCAGTACATGTGATATAATTCATGGAATCACAAATACTTATCATCGCATCCATCTCATATGGGAATTCAAAATCCCTCATATCCTGAAGGCTGTATATAATCTGCTGCCCGCTCTCATACATCTTTTCTGATGCAATTGTAAGCATATCCGGTGCGTTATCAATTCCTATACATTCATAACCTACATTATCAAGTATCTGCGTAACAGTTCCTGTACCACAGCCTAAGTCTGCTATCTGCTGGCCTTCCTTTATACCATTTTCCTTTAATAATTCTATAAGATATCCTGTCCATTCTTCATATGGAATATTATCCATATACTCATCATAGACATAAGCAAATCCTGTATATGCGTTCATTCCTTCTCCGTTCCTGCACAATAATCATGCAATTAGTATTAAGACATTAATAATCAAATCTTAACAACAAATATCTGAAAATGCAATAGTACCATTTATATTATCATGTTTCAAGTTGAAATAATCTTTATTTTACAATATACTATTAATGTTGACTATAAACACATTAATAATATGATATCTGCGTTAAAAATAAAGTTTGCCGTTCATTGATATATTCGGCATTTCACAAATTGCCAAAGTCCACCTATATAGGAACAATACAATTATGGAATTTACACTCCTATCATATTTATATCAGGAATAAAACAGGAATTAACATGAAAACTTATAGAAAACGATATATCAACCAGATAAAAAATTACCGGCGGCATTATATTCACCTTGTTATATTTACAATTATAGCAATTGCCGCATGTATTTATATGCATATTCCACAATGCTTTTTCCCTTCTGCTTATGAAGCGTATTTAACTGCTGACGATATATATAATAATGGAACTCATTATGTAAAATGTCATGCAGATACGCTTTATTACACCGGCTATGATTATACAAGAGGAGCTTCCACTAAAGGTTATTATTATTACTCCCTTGAAAATGACTTATGTACATTTTATCTCATATCAAAAGATACTGTAGGTGAATCTCCAATGCTTACATTATATGATGTACATTTTACCGGAGTTCTTGTTAATAACAGTTCAAGTCTTAATTCTTTAAGAAAATATCTTGCAGATGACCTTAACTGGAATGTTACCGGTATGCAGAAGTTTTCAAGTAATATTATAATCAGTGAATGTAACTATAATATAATTCTTTATGTTCTAACAGCTTCATATACATTATTTGTATTAATATCTGATATAGAATTCATTATATTTTTAATTATTAAGAAAAAACTCTTTTCAAAAAACAAATCATAAAAGAGCCACAAACAGTTGACATACCATCAACTGTTATATGGCTCTTTTAAATGTCATATAAAAATCATTCAAGATTCGTACACAAATCTTGCTGCGGACTACCGGTCAGCTCTGCTGGCTTTTCATATCAGCGGCTCTGCAATCCTTACAATGCTTATGCATTCTTTCCACAGCACTGCTTATACTTCTTACCACTTCCACATGGACATGGATCATTTCTTCCAATCTTCTTTCCCTTAACTACTGTTCCAGAAAGCTTCTGCTTCTTATAAAGCTGCTTTCTTGTCTCTTCATCAAGAAGATTATCCCACTGTGGTAACTCATATAACCAGTCAGCCTTACAGCCTACCATGTTATAGTAGAGCTTTTCCTTATCGTAATCAAGTGATACTTCTGTATCCTCTTCCATTGTCTCAATAGGATTAGGAGTCTTAAGACTGTCATTGATACCATCAAGGAAACCTGCCATTATAAGAACTTCAACGCCAAACTTATCTGCAAGTTCTTTAACTGTTCCCTTAACTACTGTATCAGGTGTAGAAAGAATATTCTCATAGATACCCTTTTCTAACTGGAAATATCCACCCCAGAATTCAGATGCCTGCTTCTGGTTCATCTCTGTTTCATATGCTAACTTTCTCCAAGTTTCAAGTAAAGCCATTATTATCCTTTGCCAGACAATATATAATTAATATAATGTCCGCTTTCCTTTCATTGTATTTGCATTATGTATATTTACTTAAATGCATCATATATCGAACCTGATATATATGAATAACTTCCCATATTGGAATATGTAGTAGATGATGACAGCTTTGCAAGCTGTGATACTGCTGAACTATATGAAGATGCTGCACTTACAGATGTCATTCTGCCAAATGAACCTCTTCCTTCAAACAAGGACTTAACTGTTGTCATATCTGCATTCTTTAACTTATCCTCATCAACTGTAAGCTTATTGTCAGAACCGACACTTATACCAACCTTTGATAAAAGATTCTTATTAGCTCTTGTATATGCTACCATTGTTGAATTAGTCCTTAATACATTCGTATCACCCGAATTAGCTGCTGCACTTACAAGTGAATTATAATCCTTTGCAAATGCAGATACTGCCTTGTATATTGCAGCCGTATCATATTCCTTTGATGTATTGCCATCCTTATCTGTTGTCGTCTTCTTTTTCCAGAGATTATCTGAATCCAGCTCCTTAATATCACTTACAACAGACGATGCACTATCTCTTACTGTTGCCGCATTCACCTTCTGATTAGAAACTGTCTGCTCTGTTGTCTTGTCATTCTTCGTTGTGGTTCCTGCTGTACCTGAGTTCTCTTTAGCATAATATGCTTTAACGAGCTTACTGTAAGAACCATTCCTTATAGTATTATAGCCTGCATAATCAATGCCTGACATAAACGAAGAATTATTATTTTTATTGCCAAGTGATGAGAATAATGCCGAAATAGTACCTGAATTATATGATGAAATCATTGTCATAATACATACCTCCTTAATCTGAATCAGACCACACTATGTCCATCACATATATATCAGTCCTGAAGACGCTGTATCATATCCCACATAGCTTCTGCTGAATTAAAATTCTCTGGTACAATATCTACAGGTGTAATCTCTATATCAAATGTATCATTTAACTCGCCAACTATTGATACAATGTCAAATGAATCTAATATACCATCATCAATAAGTGTATCACATGTCTCATAGTCTACGTCTGAATTAACCTCTGTTAAAATTTCTAATAACTGTTCCATTTATAAATCCTTACCTTTCTTATATTATCGAACAAATAGGTCTTAATATTAACCCCATCCCTAAGACACTTTATGTCCGGGAAAATTAAGCCTGGATATCTCAAGGCCTGCTATCTGCTTTTGAATTTAAAATACAACATGATATGTTATTCGTCAAGCATATTATATAATCTTATTAAATATTTTATAATTACCATCCAGTGTCCACACCGGTCAGCTAAACATCTCTGACAATCATTATATCTTACTGTACATGATAAAGCTCATCTTATAACTGTCATAATTACATCACTGAATCTCTTGAATTAATAACATCTGAATACTTAAAATCTCTGTATACAACGGACTTTTCTTTCTTTGAGTATGCTATAATCTTAGGCATCCTTCTGCTTAAGAACAGATATATGCCCTCTGTTA
>URAI01000038.1 GCA_900545725.1 uncultured Eubacterium sp. | reverse complement strand
CCAGAGGTGTACAACTGACCTCGCTATTAAACGTAAGTGGAAAGTCTAACCAAGGATGGCAATTAGCCGGACTTGGAAATGTGAGTGTAGAAAATAAAGGGGTACAAACTGCCTTGCTCAATTACAGCGTCACTAACAGAGGGGTACAGTTAGGAGTAGGAAATGTCAATACTAAAAACAGCTCCAAAGGTTATCAGATCGGTATTGTCAATGTCAGCACGGACAGTACGGCCCATCAGATTGGCTGCATCAACCTGAAACCACAAACCCGTGTGCAAATGCTTGTATCTGGAGGTAACGCCAATAAAGCCAGCCTGTCTATCCGGTTCAAGAATAAATATACTTATACGCAAATCGGTACAGGTGCATACTATCTGGGCGTAGACAATAAACTTTCCGTCACGGGATTCTATCGTGCAGGCATATATCGCAGCCTGACTGACAAGTTAGACCTCAGTGCCGACCTTGGATATTATCACATAGAATCTTTGGAAAACAAGCACCACGGTTATCCAGCCCGTTTATGTGCTATCGACCCACGAATAAGTCTGGAATATAGCTTGACAAAGAAATTCGGCCTGTTCCTTGCCGGTGGATACGGATGGACCCGGACATATAAAGACAACCAGGCTTTCGATAAGAAAATGGTGATTGAAGCAGGAATGGTTTTGTTCTAAACAAAACCATTCCTTTTTATATGAACAAAAGATTTTACTTATCCGTTCAGACTTGCAGAACGCACACGGCTCAGGGTTTCCGGTGTCATTTGCAGCAAAGAAGCGATATAGACCAAAGGAGCACGCTTCAGGATTTCGGGATGCAACTGAAGCAATTTATTATAACGTTCATGCGCCGGCTCAAAACGCAACGTATCAGCCTTTACCTGAGATTCAATCAAGGAAGCTTCAAACAGTTTGCGATACCACACTCCTATCTCTGCATCCTTTAAAGCCAACTCTTCTATTTTATCTTTAGGAATATCCCACGCAATGGTAGGCTCCAAGGTTTCAATCATCAGACGGGTAGGTTCTTCTTTCAAATAGCTTTCCAGACAAATCACGACCCCACCTTCATACGCTATATGTTCAGTCAGGTCCTTATCGTATTTAAAATAAAACTGACGAGTCAGTCCTTTTTCCAGGTAAAGCATGGAACGGCAAACCTCTCCTTCGTCGAGGATACGTTCGCCTTTCTTGAATTTCCTGCAAACCAATATGTCAGCCAATTCATGAATCTGTTCCCGGCTTAACATCATATAATACTTCACCATCGACAGTTCTAACCTTAATCTCACCGCCAAGAACAGCCGTTGGATAGCTTATCTTTACATTAGAGAATACATTATAACCGTCTCTTTCAAATTCCGGATCGGCAGAAATCATAACAGCAACTAATAAGTCACCTCTCTGACCACCATTTATACCTGGTTCACCCTTGCCCTGGATACGGACACACTGACCATTATCAATACCTGCCGGAATTGAAACCTCAATAGTCTTCTTAGAGCTTATATATCCTGTTCCATAACAGTCAGGACACTTTTCTTTAATAATCTTACCGGTTCCATGACAATCAGGACATGGCTGTACATTTCTTACCATACCAAGCATAGACTGCTGTGTATATACAACCTGCCCCTTACCACCACACTTACTACATGTCTGTGGCTGTGTACCCGGCTTTGCACCTGTACCATTACACTTAGTACAAGGGTCTTTTAATGTTACATCAATCTTCTTAGATGTACCTGTAACTGATTCAGCAAATGTTATTCTTACATTTACCCTTACATCAGCACCTCTTCGTGGTCCGTTGCTGTTACGGCTTCTTCCGCCGCCACCAAACATTCCACCAAATATATCGCCGCCAAATATATCACTAAAGATATCTCCCATATCTCCAAAGTCAAAGCCACCGGCACCACCGCCACCACCATTTTCAAAGGCAGCATGTCCAAACTGGTCATATTGTCTACGCTTATCAGCATCACTTAATACAGCATAAGCCTCTGATGCCTCTTTGAACTTAGCCTCAGCTTCTTTATCTCCGGGATTAATATCTGGATGGTATTTCTTGGCAAGCTTACGGTATGCTTTTTTAATTGTAGCTTCGTCAGCATCCTTTGAAACGCCTAAAACCTCGTAATAATCTCTTTTATCTGCCATGATATTCCTCCATATTTAAAATCTATGTTTATAGCACTAAAACTGCACAGGAATATGCTTCCCATGCAGCTGACTAAAACTCCTAACAAAAGTTACAGTTCACAGGAAACCTGAGAACTGTAACTTTCGCAGGTTAAATATAACTAAGCTTCGCAAAATGGACCTGCTTATTCCCATATCACGTATCTTATATCAGGTGCCTTTATTATACTTCCTTATAATCTCCGTCTACAACATCATCACCGTAAGCGTTAGCACCTGTATCTGCTCCTGCCTGTGGACCAGCACCTGCTCCCATATCAGGACCTGCACCTGCTGCACCCTGTGCTTCATACAACTTAGCAAAAAGCTTCTGAGCACTTTCCATTAACTTCTCCTTAGCAGCCTTAATCTCATCAATCTGTGAATCTGTCATATTTTCAGCATCTGAACCATCAACCAATGCCTTTAATGCATTAAGGTCAGCTTCTACAGCAGCCTTATCAGAAGCATCGAGCTTATCACCAGCTTCATCAAGAGCCTTCTGTGTCTGGAATACCATTGAATCTGCATCGTTACGGACTTCAATGCCTTCCTTACGTTTCTTATCCTGTGCTTCAAACTCAGCAGCTTCCTTAACAGCCTTATCAATATCTTCATCTGACATGTTAGAACCGGCTGTAATTGTAATATGCTGTTCCTTACCTGTACCTAAATCCTTAGCTGAAACATTTACGATACCATTTGCATCAATATCGAATGTAACTTCAATCTGAGGCACACCACGTCTTGCTGGTGGAATACCATCAAGTCTGAACTGACCAAGTGACTTATTATCCTTAGCAAACTGTCTTTCACCCTGTACTACATTAATATCAACGGCTGTCTGGTTATCAGCTGCTGTAGAGAATACCTGACTCTTCTTTGTAGGAATTGTTGTATTTCTTTCAATAAGTCTTGTAGCAATACCACCCATTGTTTCAATTGAAAGTGAAAGTGGAGTAACATCAAGAAGAAGGACTTCACCGGCACCTGCATCACCTGCAAGCTTACCACCCTGAATTGAAGCACCAATAGCAACACATTCATCAGGATTAAGTGTCTTGCTTGGTTCATGTCCTGTCAACTGTTTTACCTTATCCTGTACAGCAGGAATTCTTGTTGAACCACCAACTAATAATACCTTTGAAAGATCTGAAGCTGTAAGACCTGCATCATTTAATGCATTTCTAACAGGCTCTGCTGTCTTTTCTACAAGATCATGTGTTAATTCATCAAACTTTGCTCTTGTTAGAGTCATATCAAAATGCTTTGGTCCTTCTGCTGTAGCTGTGATATATGGAAGGTTGATATTAGTCTGTGCTGCACTTGATAATTCCTTCTTAGCCTGTTCAGCAGCAACCTTTAATCTCTGAAGTGCCATTGTATCCTTAGAAAGATCTACGCCTTCCTTAGCCTTAAAGTCCTCTAACATATACTGTGTAATCTTATTATCAAAGTCATCACCACCAAGTCTGTTATTACCTGCTGTTGCAAGAACTTCTATAACACCGTCACCGATTTCGATAATAGATACATCAAATGTACCACCACCGAGGTCATATACCATAATCTTTTGCTCTTCTTCATTATCAAGACCATAAGCTAAAGCTGCTGCTGTTGGCTCATTGATAATTCTCTTAACATCAAGACCTGCAATCTTACCAGCATCCTTAGTTGCCTGTCTTTGTGCATCATTGAAGTAAGCAGGAACTGTAATAACAGCTTCTGTTACCTTTTCACCTAAGTAGCTTTCAGCATCTGCCTTTAACTTCTGTAAAATCATAGCTGAAATCTCCTGTGGAGAATACTTCTTATCATCAATTGTTACCTTATAATCTGTACCCATATGTCTCTTAATTGATGAAATAGTCTTATCTGCATTAGTTACAGCCTGACGCTTTGCAGGATCACCTACTAATCTTTCACCATTCTTTGTAAATGCTACAATTGAAGGAGTTGTTCTTAAACCTTCTGTGTTAGCGATAACGACAGGCTTACCACCTTCCATAACGGCAACACATGAATTTGTTGTACCTAAGTCAATACCAATAATCTTACCCATAATATTACTTCCTTTCTTAATTCTCTTTTATAAGTTTATACTGATAACTAGTTGGCAACCTTAACCATACTGTGTCTTATTACAGACTCTCTGTATGTGTAACCCTTTTCAAATTCCTCAACGATGATATTCTCACCAACAGAATCATCCTCAACATGCATTACTGCATTGTGTAAATCCGGGTTAAATTCCAAGCCAACTGCTTCTATAGGCTTTACTTCAGCATCTTCAAGCATCTTCATTGTCTGCTTATATACCATATCCATTCCCTTAGCAAATGGAGTTTCTTTTTCTTCATCTGTGATAGATTTAAATCCTCTTTCAAAGTTATCAACTATTGGAAGAAGTTTCTTTATTATATCTGAAGCACCCATTTCAAACATAGCAGATTTTTCTTTTTCAGTACGTTTTCTGAAATTATCAAATTCTGCCATCTGACGTTTAACTTTATCCTGAAGCTCTTCAATCTTAACATCTTTAGGATCCTTTTTTGATCCTTTCTCAGAAGTATCAGATTCTTTTTTTGCTTCTTTAGCTTCATCGTCAGCCTTTTGTGTGCCATCGTCATCTGCTTTAGCAGTTTTAGCGGCATCAGCGTCCTTTGCTTCATCTTTTGAAGTTGCTGTATCTACAGTTTCTTCTTTAATTTCAGCATCATTTTTTTTCTTTTTCTTTTCTTCTTTTTTAGACACTTTTTAACCAACCTTTCCTAAGTTTTCTTAAACATATCATCTAACTGCGTACGGATTGTCTTTAAAGTACTTACTACTTTTTCATAATCCATCCGCTTAGGACCGATAATTCCGATTGTTCCTTTCATTCCATCCTGTAGTTCATATGTTGCCGTAACAACACTACAATCTTTCATAGTATCAATCGGAGTTTCATTTCCTATATATACCTGAATACCATGGTTATCATCTTCGTCATCACTATCTGTTACCAGACCGGTAAGACTTTGTTTTTCTTCCAGGGTATATATAAGCTCACTTGCTTTACTTGAATCACTCAGTTCAGGATATTTGAATATATTGGTTGCACCACTTGTATATATCTTAAGATTATCTGCACTACTGATTGTCTCAACTATCGCTTCTAATACTTCTTTTATAAGTGCTGCATATTCACCTGCCTGATTCTCCATAGTTGTTAACATCGCAAGATTCATCTGTTCGAGCGTAAGACCGTTAATGCTTGTATTAAGGAGAATATTAAGCTTAAGCAGATTTTCCTGTGATAGTTCTTCGCTTACTGTTATTACCTTATTCCTTATAATATTGCCTTCCATTACAATTACTGCAAGAATCTTTTTAGGTTCAAACTGTGACAACTGTACAAACTTTAACTTATTTCCCTTAACCTGCGGTGTTGTAACCATTGTTGCATAGTTGGTATCTTTTGCAAGTACCTTTGCAACATTCTGGAGCAGTTCTTCAACTCTGTCCACTTTCTCTGACAGCATATCTTTCATTGACTCAACTTCTTTTTCCCTGTCAGATACCTCTGCCTCTCTGGAATCTAATTCAAATTCCTTCTGGCTCATCATATCATCAACATATAATCTGTATCCCTTATCTGTAGGAATACGTCCTGCCGATGTATGCGGTTGTATAATATATCCGAGTTCTTCAAGGTCTGCCATCTCATTTCTTATAGTTGCCGAGCTTAACTTTAAGTCAGTATACTTTGAAATGGTTCTTGAGCCAACGGGTTCTCCTGTCTCAAGATAGTTCTGTATGACAGCTTTAAGTATTCTTAATTTTCTATCATCCAGTTCCATCATATCTGCTCCTTCCTTATCTTTGTTAGCACTCATTAATATGGAGTGCTAATATTGATATAATTAAAATATCACTACCTACATATATTGTCAACACTTATTTTATTTTTTTTATTTTATTTTTCACTTTTATTTCAAAAAAAGACCGGGATACATGTATCGAATTAAAAGCTTATTATATAACCGGTATTTACTTTCTTCCGGTTATTATAATTGTTTTTTAATTCTTCACATTATTCCCAGTCTGTAGACTTACTCCATTTTAAACTTATCTATCATATTAACCTCCATTCCTCAGGCATTTCTAATGCCCGAGGAATCGCGAGCCAAATGTCAGATTTGGCTCTGTGATAAGGGCTACTTTGTGACGCCTGCGTCACAAATAGCCAGTTCACTTATGAACTTGTGATAAAATAAGCTATCGAGCTTATTTTTCACACTAATCTCCATTTCTGTTTAATAATAAAGATTTATTTAGTTTAACATAAATATTATCAAAAAGAACCACTTTTATAAACATTTTATAATTCTATGGTAAAAATTCTTTGCTTTTTTGGCATATTGCCTTTATAATCATAAAAGTGATTATTGATTTTAGTATAAAGACAACTGTAATGTTTTTATGTTAAATATAATTAAAGATATAATACAAATGGAGGATGTTATGGGATTTTTCAGTATAGATGGAAAGTTTTTCAGAGCGCTTACTAAGGCAGGGGATTTCTTTATTCTTGGAATACTTGCAATAATATTTTCAATACCTGTAGTAACAATAGGACCTACGCTTACGGCAGTTTATTATGTAGCTTTAAAGCTTGTCAGGGATGAAGAAGGATATGTATTCAGGAGCTTTATTAAGGCATGGAAGAGTAATTTTAAACAGGCATTTATAATAGAGCTTATAATAGCGGTTCTTGCAATACTTCTTGCTGTTGATGTAAGAATATGTTATCTATGGATGCATAGTGATGGCAGTACGGCAGCTAAGCTTATAATGTTTGCGGTATTCGGTCTTTTACTTGTACTGGTGGCAGTATCAATATATGTATTTCCGGTACTTTCAAAGTTCGATAATACTGTAAAGGAAACACTTAAAAATTCATTAGTGCTTTGTATGCATCATTTTCCACAGACAATAATAATGTTAATAATTAACTGCGGACTTATATATTTTTCAATGATATATTTTACGGCATTTATAGTAACGATTCCTGTTATTTTCTATGTTAATGCCTTTATATTATCAAGGATATTACAGCAGTATATAAGTAAAGATACAGATAATATTTATTCATAAAATTGAGCCGGATAAGACTGGGTAGTATCTTATCCGGCTCTATATCTGTACGGTTATGGGATACAGATAGCGAATTTTAAATATGTTACTTTAAATGGTAACATATACACAAAAAATGGGATAGCTGAAAGCCCGATTAAGGCATATCAGTTATCCCCGTTGATAACAAATATTAAAAATTATAAAGCATCAATACCACGTTCACCTGTACGGATTCTTACGGCATCAGCGACCTCATATACAAATATCTTACCATCTCCATAAGTACCTGTATTGATATTATCAATAACGAGGTCAATTATATGCTCGGATACATCGTCAGTTACGATAGTTTCAACCTTTACTTTTGGCAGGAGATTACCGCCAAAATCAACTCCGTTGTAAGCCTGTTTATGACCTTTTTGAAGACCATATCCCATTATATTAGAAATCATAAGACCATGTGCATTACATGAGTTAAGTATCTCTTTAAGCTCATCAAGCTTTTCAGGACGTATGATTATTTCAAGTTTTTTCATAATAATCCCCATTCATCAATAGTTCTAATGCATATATTCTATAATGTTAATTCCATGTTGTCAATTTACAGAAATAAGAAACAAATAAAATAAACCTGTCTTATACAAAATGTTATTATTTGTAATAAAAACACTTAATATAAGACAGATTTATGAAAACTTTAATTATTTTTTCTTAGTATTAATTGAACCTGTGTCCATTCGTTTAGTAGGAAGTCCCTCCATATATAGCTGGTTACATGCTGTAAGAATCTGTGAACAGTAATATATGCCACAGATTGCAACAACTGCCTGTACGATAAGAGCGGCAATTGATACATTTGACATAAATGCAATATAGTGGACAAATATAAATACTCCGAATAATGCCCATGTTACACGAAGAGAACGTGTTGTGGCTGATTTATCCTGAAACTTTGCCTCAAGTATAATGGCTTCTGAAAAATAATATGTAAAATATATAGTAAATATTGTAGAGAGAGCGGAAACTGTTGTTGTTACTGTAGAAGCTGTATCACCCCAGTCAATAAAGCTGACTGCCTGACAGCCTATAGCAGCCACAAGACCTACAAATGACACGTTGCGTGATTTTTTAAACATTATATTACGTTTAGTAAGTGGCATAATGCCGATAATAATAAGTATGTATGCGATAATATCAGAACATACATCAATTGTGGCGCTTCCTATCTTTATATTAAACTGAAGAATAAGAAGTATAACACCTGCAAGAATAAATGAAATATTTTTTTTGTTCATAGAAACTCTCCATTCCAGAGCGGTTATATACAGTGTTGTATAATAGTTTTATATACTTGATTTAAAGATAACATTTCCGCTCTTAAACTATAGTAAACACAATGAATATATTTTAAGGTAAATATACATTCCGGTCAACTTAAAATGGAGGATTTTAGAGAAATTTTATTGTACCATTATTGAGATTGAATATGTGGTATGATAGAATTAACAGAAATCTTTATTGCTTACAGTAAATTAAGATTAGTATAGAGCTTAAAGAAAGAGGAAACAGATGCTTGAATGGGTAACACCTGCCATACAGGATGAAAAATGGATTACACAGATAGTTGATAAGGCAGAAGCAATGGGAAGTGATGTGTCATTTGCCAATTTGTATCTGCTCCGTGATAAATATGATATACAGATAGCAAGGTATCGTGATTTTTTAATAAGACATTATAATGGATATTTTGGAAGAGCCGGTTATACATTTCCATTGGGAAAAGTATCAAAAGGCAGTCAGGATATAGTAAAGGCATTAGAAGAGATTGAGGCTGATGCAATAAGACGATGTGAAAAACTTCAATTTACACTTCTTACGCAGGAACAGAAGGCTATATTAGAGGAGTGTATGCCGGAAAGATTTGAATTTAGCTGTAATCCGGGAGACAGTGATTATATATATTTACGGGAAGAACTGGCAACACTTCCTGGTAAGGCATTTCATAAGAAGAAAAATCATGTTTCCAAATTTAAAAGAACATATCCTGATTATGAATTTCGTGAGATAGGACAGTGCTGTATTGATGATGCCGCATTAATAGAGGATGCGTGGTATAATGAGCATTTACAGGAAGAGGATGATTCAGCACTTAAGGAATATAAGTCAATTAAGGATGCACTTGAGCATTTTGAAAGCCTGAATCTGTCAGGAGGGATATTGTATGTAAATAATGTACCGGCTGCTATGAGCATAGCTTCACATATATCAGGACGTGTGTGTGACGTACACTATGAAAAGGCCATTGGTGAATATGCCGTCAATGGAGCGTATGCGATGATTAATAAGCTTTTTAGCGAAAGTCTTTCGGAATATGAATATATTAACAGAGAAGAAGATATTGGAATAGAGGGGCTTCGTAAGGCAAAGATGTCATATAGGCCGAAGCTTATCTTAAAAAAATATAATGCCATAGAAAAATGATTTATATAAGTTGTGATTAATATGATTGTATGTTAAATGATATATTTCATTGCTTTATATAAGCCTGATATTCTGTTAGTATGATATGGAATAAGATAAAATTGTAAAATGGAGGAAGATTAGATGTTATCTAAGGTGCTAAAAAAGAGTACATGTGCAGACTGTCGTTTCTGCTGTTCATTTAGAAGATGTAGTCTGTGGGAAACACCATTGTTTCCTAAAGAGACCATGGAAAAGCTTGAAAAAGAATATAAAGCTGATAAGCCTGATATGAGCTTTAATAAGATCGTGTGTGACGGATTTGAATATGGGCAGATGGAGCTTATGTATAAATATAAGACAGAAGATTCAGAGGAAGAAGCAGCGTGTGAATTTCTTGATGCAAAAAGGGGCTGCGTATTGAGTGATGAGGATAAGCCGTTTGACTGTAAGATATGGCCGTTAAGAATAATGAAAAAAGAAGATAAGACAGTTATTGCACTTACACCGACATGTCCGGCTGTTAATAAACAGCCTTTATCTGTGATGGGGAAGCTTGTAGAGGATGGACTTGGAAATACAATCTATGAATATTCAAAGACACATCCTTATATAGTAAAAGAATACAAAGAGGGCTTTCCGGTTCTTATGGAATTTTAAGTATGAATAGTAAGCTGCGTATTTTTTTTAATACTTTAATTATTTTACTTGTAATAACCGGAATTAGTGTATACAATATTTAAGACAATTAAATAGTGAGAGGTTTACTGGAGGAGACATAAGATAATGAAAAAACATTTTATCAGCATAATACTGATGCTTTCAGTATGTGCAATGACTGTACTGGGTGGATGCTCAGGTGGTACTAATAATGAATCTTCGCAGGGGAATACCTCGCAGGAACCGACATATGGCGGTTCAGTTGTTGTAGGAATACAACAGGATATTGATAGTCTTGACCCACATAAGGCAACAGCGGCAGGAACTAAAGAAATTCTTTTCAACATTTTTGAAGGGCTTGTAAAGCCGGATGAAAATGGTAACTTAACAAATGCAGTAGCAAGTGATTACAGCATTTCTGATGACGGACTTGTGTATACATTTACAATCAGAGATGGTGTGAAATTCCACAATGGAGAGACTGTTACAGCAAAGGATGTCAAATATTCACTTGACAGAGTAGCAGGTCTTTTAGATGGACAGGCAGCGTTAGTATCAACTTTCAAAACAGTTAAAAGTGTTGATATCATTGATGACAATAAGGTTCAGGTTACAGTAGGAGCAGCTAATACTGAATTTATCTACAGCTTCACAGCAGCTACAGCAGCAATTATTCCTTATGGAAGTGCTGATAAAGAAGCAGCTAAGCCTATTGGAACAGGTCCGTTCAAGTTCGTATCTTATGCACCACAGGAAGGAATAGTGGTTGAGAAGAACAACGATTACTGGCAGTCAGGTGTACCTTATCTTGATAAGGTAACATTTAAGATTGTTAATAGTTCAGAATCAGCATTACTCGACCTTCAGGGTGGTTCGATAGACATATATCCATATTTAACAGATTCACAGGCAACACAGCTTGCAGGAAAGTTCAATGTATCACATGCAGCATCAGATGTTGTACAGGCACTTTTCCTTAATAACAACACAGAACCATTTAACAATGAAAAGGTAAGACAGGCAGTATGCTATGCACTTGATAATGATTCAACTAATGGTTTTGTATCAGGTGGAAATGGTACAGTAATAAGTACAGCAATGCTTCCAACACTTAAGGATTACTATGTAGACCTTAATAACGTATATGGAACAAAGGCTAATATAGAAAAGGCTAAGTCACTTCTTACAGAAGCCGGTTTCCCAAATGGATTTGACATGACAATAACAGTTCCATCTAATTATGAGTTCCATGTTGAGACAGCACAGGTTGTTGCAGAGCAGTTAAAGGCAGTTGGAATTAATGCGACAATCAATACAGTTGAGTGGAATACATGGCTTTCAGAGTGTTATAACGGAAGAAACTACCAGTCAACAATCAGTGGAATAACATGTGATATGACACCGGGTTATCTTCTTAACAGATTCGTGTCATCATCAGCTAAGAATTTTATTAATTTTAATGATTCTGAATATGATGAAGAATATAAGAAGGCACAGGAAGCTACAGACCTTAAGGAAAAGGCTGCCCATTACAGCAGACTTCAGCATATAATCACAGAAAAGGCCGGTACTGCATTTATACAGGTTGCACCAATTACAGTTGCAATCAATACCAAGCTTGCAGGTTATAAGTTCTATCCTGTATATGTTCAGGATATGAGCAGCGTATATTTTACTAAATAATTATATTTTTGGTGAAAATATTTACAAATAAAAGTTATTTACAAAATTAAGACAGCTTAAAATAGCAGTTGTGTTACATGAATTATTTACAAAGTGATGCAAGGTATTAAAAATACAGCATACAGTTAAAAAACTTTGAGATATTAAGAAAGGAAAGAAGGTGGCATTTTGAAATATATAGGAAAGAAAATATTAACTCTCATTATTACATTGTTTTTAGTTTCAGTTGCTGCCTTCGTAACCTTTCAGATTATTCCGGGTGATGTTGTGGCATCTATACTTGGAACTGAGGCTACCCCGGAGAGGGAAGAAGAAGTAAGACATGAGTTAGGTCTTGATAAGCCGGTTGTTCAAAGATATACAGACTGGGCAGGCGGAGTATTAAGAGGAGATTTAGGCAAAAGCTACAGATATTATAAGAATATGAATGAGATGATGCCTGTAGCAGAACTTATAAGTGATAAGCTGCCTGTTACATTGTGGCTGGCAGCCTTAGCATTTATAATAATAATAGTCGTATCCATTCCACTGGGAGTATTGTGGGCTGGAAGTAAAAGCAGGATACTTGATGGGATTATAGGTTTTTTAACACAGCTTAGCATGGCTGTGCCATCATTTTTCTTAGGAATAATAATTACATATATATTTGGAATTATATTAAAGGTGTTTACACCGGGAAGTTATATAAGTTATAAAGATAATTTTATAGGATTTATAGGATATCTGATATTTCCGGCAATATCAATTGCAATTCCAAAGATTGCGATGATAGCGAGATTTCTTAGAAACTCTATGCTGGAACAGATGAACAGCGACTATGTAAGGACGGCTTACAGTAAGGGCTGTACAAGAAAAAGAGCATTATTTGTACATGCCTTAAAGAATGCAATGATGCCGGTGCTTACAGTAATTGGTATGGTAATAGCGGAAATTGTTGCCGGAAGTATAGTAGTTGAGCAGGTATTTGGACTGCCGGGAATAGGCAGGCTGCTTATCAGTTCAATATCAACAAGGGATTTACCTGTAGTTGAGATTCTGGTTTTATATATAGCATTTGTGATAATATTCGTATATTTTATAATTGACATATTATACAGAGTGATAGACCCAAGAGTGAGCGAGAGATAATATGCTTAGTATCTTCACAGATGGAATGGGATGAATATAAGATGGTTAATAAGAAAAAAACAGACAGTAAAAAGATTAAAATTAATAAATATCTTATTGCAGGACTTATTATTACAGGAATAGTAATCATTATCGGTATAATAAGTGCATTTGCAACGCCCTACAGCACAACTGAAATGTCAGCGGCTGAAAAGTTTGCAGCCCCTTCGCTAAGGCACATCATGGGTACGGATAATTTCGGCAGGGATATATTTTCAAGAGTTATGAAAGGCATTGGAACGACTGTATTAATAAGTACGCTTGTTATATTATTTTCAGGTACGGCAGGGATAATTATAGGTGCATTTACCGGATATTTCGGTGGAATTATTGACGAGATAGTCATGCGTATAACAGATGCACTTAACAGTTTTCCAAGTATTCTCTTAGCACTTGTTATAATAAGCTTATTGGGAAGTGGAAAGCAGAATGTAATACTATCGCTTGGAATAGTATTTATACCGAGCTTTGTAAGGATAGTGCGTGGTGAATTTATCAGATTAAGGGATTCAGAATATGTAAAAAATGCAAGACTTATGGGAGTTGGTACATTAAGAATAATGTTTGTGCATATCCTGCCTAATATTATGCCTACATTTATTGTATCAGTTATCGTAGGAATTAATAATACAATCCTTGCTGAATCGGGAATGAGCTATCTTGGAATAGGTGTACAGCCACCGGATGCAAGTCTTGGAAAGATGCTCTCTGATGCACAGGGGTATCTGTTTAATGCACCATGGTATGCATTAGCACCGGGAATAACAATAGTTATAATAGTACTTGGAGTGTCTTTAATTGGAGAAGGAGTCAGAAAATGATTAAGATAAACAATCTGTCAGTAGCATTTGATAATACAGAAGTTGTAAAAAATGTTAATCTTGAAATAAATGATGGTGAGATACTTGGGATTGTTGGCGAATCAGGCTCAGGAAAGTCAGTTATGGCATTAACTATTATGGGACTTAAGCCGGAAGCTGCAACAGTAAACTCCGGAACAATAGATATAGACGGAGTAACGGAAGCTGCAGCAGATAATAATGCATTTGAAAAGGGAAGTCAGATATCAATGGTATTTCAGGAGCCGATGACTTCTCTTAATCCGACAATGAGGGTAGGAAGACAGGTTGAAGAAGTACTAAAGCTTCATACAGACATGGATGCACAGCAAAGAAAGAAAAAGGTACTTGAAAGCTTTGAAAGTGTAGGTTTAAAGGCGACAGATAAGGTATATGCCAGCTATCCGCATGAATTATCCGGTGGAATGAGACAGAGGGTAATGATAGCAATGGCTGTTATTTTAGAACCAAAGCTTATAATAGCAGATGAGCCTACGACAGCATTAGATGTAACCGTACAGAATCAGATAATAAGACTGTTATCAGACATTAATAATAAGAAGAAAAACAGCATGATATTTATAACACATGACCTTAATCTTGCAAGAAAGTTATGTGACAGAATAGCAGTAATGAAAGATGGCACGATTGTAGAAAATGGTACATCAGAGGAGATATTTACATTACCGGTTAATGAGTATACAAAAATGTTAATCGAAAAAGTTCCATCACGTATAAAAGGAATTAATGAAAAGAAGTCCTTAGCTGAAAAGAATATAGCGGATATGAATTTATCTAAAAGAGCTTCAGATGATAAGAGTTCATGTAATGATATCATATTAAAAGTTGACAATCTTAATGCTTATTATAAGGAAAGAAGTGCAGCATCAATATTCGGCACAAAGAAGAGGATACATGTTGTTAAAGATGTATCATTTGATATAAGACGTGGAGAGATACTGGGGCTTGTTGGAGAGAGCGGATGTGGAAAGACCTCACTTTCAAAGGCAGTTCTGGGGATAAATAAGGACATTACCGGAAATATTGTGAATAACGCCGGAAAAATATCAATGATTTTTCAAGACCCATATAGCAGTCTCAATCCTTCTAAGACTATAGGATGGTTATTACAGGAACCACTAAGGGCGGCTGTTAAGCAGGGTTATATTGATATGACAGCTAAAGATATAAAACAGTCGGCATATGATATGTTAAAAAAGATAGAGCTGGATGAGACATATTTTGACAGAAAGCCGTCACAGCTAAGCGGCGGACAGAGACAGAGAATAAGCATAGGTCAGGCACTTATTACTAATCCGGGTCTTGTAATAGCGGATGAACCGGTATCGGCACTTGACGTAACCATACAGGCGCAGATTATGGAACTTATGCTAAAGCTTCAGGAAGAAATGAAGCTGTCATATTTATTCATATCACATGACATCAACGTGGTCTATAAAATGTGCCACAGACTTATGGTAATGAAAGATGGCAGCATCATAGAGATTGGAAATACACAATATGTATTTGACAATCCGGTTAATGAATATACTAAATTATTATTAGAATAAAAAAAATTAAAAAAAATAAAAAAAGTACTTGCATTTTGTAAATAGATGCTATATAATACATCTTGTCGTCGCGAGTGAGTAACGAAACAGAGCGACACAGATGAATTAAAAATTGGGCTTTCGCCAAATGGTAAGGCACTGGATTCTGATTCCAGCATCTGGGGGTTCGAGTCCCTCAAGCCCAGCTTAACCCTCGCAATCAGCGAGGGTATTTTTTTGCCTGAAAACATTAAAAATAATTAAAACAATCTGTTATTAGAAAGAGTTTTATGATAAACTGCAATTATAACGTTGCTGGGTACACATACAGTAACATTATAACATTATACGGGAAATGTTTTTGTTATTGTTTACACTTATGGTATGAACAATAAATACTATTCCATTAATTTAGTTAGAAATGAGGATTAATATGATAGAATTAGGAAAGACACAATGTTTAAACGTAGTCAAGATTACAGATTTTGGCGTATATCTTGGAACTGAAGATGATAAAGTATTACTTCCAAAGAAAGAAGTGCCGGAAGATACAGAAGTAGGAGATGCATTTACTGTATTTATATACAGGGATTCAAGCGACAGACTTATTGCTACTACAAGAAAGCCTAAGATAGAGCTTGGAAAGACAGCAGTACTTAAAGTTTCACAGACTGGTAAGATAGGAGCATTTCTTGACTGGGGGCTTGAAAAGGATCTTTTACTTCCATTTAAAGAGCAGACAACTCATGTTCAGGAGGGTAATGAGTGTCTTGTAGCTTTATATATTGATAAGAGTAACCGTCTTGCTGCAACAATGAGAGTATATGATTATCTTACATGTGACAGTCCTTATGTAAAGGACAGTGCCGTAACAGGAACAGTAATAGAAGTCAATCCTGATTATGGAGTGTATGTTGCCATAGATAATAAATATTTTGGCATGATACCTAAATATGAAGCATTTGGTAAATTTAATATTGGTGATACAATTTATGGAAGAGTATCAAAGGTACGTGAAGATAAGAAGCTTTCAATCAGTATTAAGCAGAAGGCATATATCCAGATGGATGAAGATTCAAGAATAATTTTTGAGGAGATTAAGAAAAATGGAGGAAGTCTTCCATTTACAGATAAAGCCTCACCTGATGTAATCAAAACATATTTTAATATGAGTAAAAATGCATTTAAAAGAGCTGTAGGAAGACTTCTTAAGGAAGGCAAGATTGAGATTAAGGAAACATGTATAGTTGCAAAGTGATTTTATATTGTAAATAGTAATTAGACAAGCCATATGAATTAAAGAAATGTATATTTGGCAAAGTTGCTCAGAAATGGGGATTAATATGAATTAACTATTGATGTATATGCAATTTTGGAATACAATATAAAATAAAAAATAAGTGCATAAACTTGCACAGAAATGAGGATTAATATGCAGAAAGTTATTAGTACAGACAAAGCACCTGGTGCAATCGGACCTTATTCACAGGCTATTGAAATCAATGGTATGGTATATACATCAGGAGTTATCCCTGTAATCCCTGCAACAGGAGAAATAGTAGAAGGCGGCGTTGAGGCGCAGGCTAATCAGGCATTCCAGAATCTTAGCAATCTTGTTGAAGCTTCTGGTTCTAAGGTTGAGAATATCGTAAAGACAACAGTATTCATCAAGGAAATGAATGACTTTGGAAAGATTAACGAAATATATAAGAACTACTTCAAAGAACCATTCCCAGCACGTTCATGTGTAGAAGTTGCAAGACTTCCAAAGGATGTATTACTTGAAGTGGAAGCTATCGCATGGAAGTAAGAAAGCTTAACTGGTTTCTGCCGGTATTTCTTGCAGTTTATGTCATATTAAACATAGCCGCAGGTATATTTATAGGAATAGCACCAGAGCTTGGAATTGCACTTCCGGACTGGATTGTATATGTAATCAGTGAGGTTATGGCATTTATAATAGTACTTATATATATGCTGGTTATGAAGATTAATATCAGAAGAGATATGCAGTATAAGGTCATAGGCGGAAAGGATATTTTTATGTCATTGCTTACGGGCGTGCTTATTCTGCCTATGGTGCTGTTTCTTAATGCATTTACTATGCTTTTTTCTGATAATTATATACAGGAGTCGTCACAGGGACTTCTGGAATATCCATATATTGCACAGCTTATTCTGATTGCGGTCATACCGCCTCTGGTTGAGGAGTTCATATTCAGGGGACTGTTTTTTGGAACTTACCGCAAATGTGGTGTCCTTAAGGCAGCACTTATGAGCGGACTTGTGTTTGGAATGTTTCATCTAAACATTAACCAGTTTGCGTACGCACTTGTGTCAGGCGTTATTTTTGCATATATGGCTGAAGCTACAGGCTCTATATGGTCATCAGTTATCGCACATTTTGTTGTAAACAGTTATTCTATAACAATAAATCAGATATTAAAGCTTTCAGGGCTATATAGTGCGGTTAATGATACTGCGACAGGTACGCAGGATGAGTTAACCAGCATTACGATGTCATCAAGGCTTGCAGGCATTTTTATGATGTTTGTTATCGGTGCTGTATTTATGCTGCTTGCAGTGCTTTGCATAAGAAATATGGCTAAGAGAAATGGAAGGCTTGAAGTTATAAGAGAGAGCTTTAGGATTGGACATAAGAAAGGTTCTTATAATAATTCCAGTTCAGAAGGTGCTTCTGGTAATGGCGAATTGCTATCGGCAGATAATATGTCAGGTGATGGTGAAGTGTTATCAGATACGGCGGCTCGTAGTAATCATGTTCTGACAGCACCGGCTGTTGCATCTGTTGCAGCCTGCCTTGTGTATATGATTATTATGGAAATGGCGTAATTACGGCTTTATATTATATTATGATATGAGGGTCAAAAGGTATTTTGCCCCTCATTTATGATTAATCAGATTACTCCATGCTCCGCATTCCCGTAATCTGACTCCACCTCGAAATCCGCTAATTTACTAGCTTCGCATAGTAAATTGCTACTTTCTCGGTGTAGTGCAGGTCACTAAGGTATACATCGAATTGCATGCAAGCATGCATCGATTATACCTTTTGACCCTTTAATCACATTATATTTTAAGTGTCAGACTGCTTTATAATAAGCACAATGATTAATAAAAAAGGATGTTTCTACACAATTCCCAGAGTCAGATAAGTATCTGGCAGAATAGACAGGAATATATGGAAACATCCTTTTTATTAAATAGATGTGGGGTCAAAAGTCCCCGCCTATAAGCAAGCTCATGTGGGTGAATGACCTTTTGTCCACGGTATCATTAAATGCTTATATCAATATTCTGTCCAAGATTAGGAGTGACAGAAGCCTCCATCATCTTAGTAAGGTCATCACCAGTTGTTTCTAGTGTGTCAAGCGACTTCTTAAGAACAGCAACCTGTACATCATTGATAACGCGTGATGAGCTAAGATTCATTGATAAATTAGCAACATCCATTATATCCATATAAAACCTCCTTGTAATCTATATGAAAATGTTTAATATAATCTGTTTCTTAATAAGATTGTAGCCTTTAATTGTAAAAAAATCAATAATATTATAAAGATACCAGGGTCAAAAGGTCTAAACCCACATGAGCTTGCTCATAGGTGGGTCTAGACCAAGATATTATAAGTCTTATAACTATGAATTGTGAAGCACAGGAGTAAAATTCTCAGGCAGAGTTTAATAAGAATATGATTATAGATTATAGGATAAAATTTTCGCTCCAAAAGAATATAATCATCATGCTGTGGGAATTATATTCTTATGAAGAAATGGATGTTTATAATAACCGGAACGCTGCTTATGGCAGTTGCTTATAAAACTATATATGACTCAGTGGGAATGGTTACAGGAGGCTTTTCGGGCATAAGCATAATAGTAAGACGGCTGACAGAATATTTAAAAGATTATTCATATGTAAAAATACAGGAAAGCAGTGTGCCTGATGGCATGCAGCAGGGAGGTGTGCATATTGTATACTATCTTATAAACAACATAATTCCGTCCGGCGGCGTACCAATATGGTTTACAAACATATCGCTTAATATTCCACTATTTATATGTGCCTATAAGGAGCGTGGAAAGGCATTTTTAAAGGATACACTGTTGGCAGATGCACTTCTTACGGTGTTTATGGCAGTGCTTCCAAAGACAGATATATCGGGAAGCGTGTATGCGTGGGCGGCACTCATAGGCGGACTATGTGCTGGAACTGGCATTGGAATGGTGTTAAGGGCGGAAAGCACGACAGGCGGCACAGATATGCTTGCAAGTATTCTTTATTACAGATATGGAAAATGGTCAATAGTAACTATTATGAATGTTATTGATGGAATGATAATAATAGCTGGTGTGTTTTTATTTGGAATAAAGGTAACTATATGGGCTGTTTTTGCCGTAATTATAACAACATTTGCTGCAAGATTTATTATAAAAAGGTCTTGAAAATGGCATAAATATGCATATTTTTAGTGATGTTAGTGAAGATTGCAGTCGTAATTTTGTGCAAAATATCTATGAAAGCTGGAATTATGGTAAAAGTGATAAAAAAGCACAGAATATATTTGGCTAATTACCATATAGCCAAGAAAAGCCTGTTAGTGTAAAATAATGAATATCAAAAGCGCGTATGCGTTCTTTTATATTTTAGGAGGAAAGTTTTCAATGGCAAGTTTATCACTTAAAAATGTTT
>URAI01000037.1 GCA_900545725.1 uncultured Eubacterium sp. | reverse complement strand
GAATAATGGCACTTGCTATGACTGTTATCAATTTGTTATCAAAAGACTAATCGAAATCGCTGAAACCCGCATAAACACTGGCTTTTTTAAGCAACTCGATTTATTCGAATTCAATAGTACCAGGTGGTTTACTAGTCAGATCATAAAATACTCTGTTTACCCCTCGCACTTCATTAATTATTCTGCTCATTACAGTCTGAAGAACTGCAAATGGAATATCTGCACTTTCGGCAGTCATAAAATCTACTGTATTCACAGCTCTTAAAGCTACAGCATAATCATAGGTTCTTTCATCCCCCATAACTCCAACTGAACGCATGTTAGTAAGTGCTGCAAAATACTGGCCTATAGAACGATCAAGTCCTGCCTTTGCAATCTCCTCACGGTAAATTGCATCGGCCTCCTGAACAATTCTGACCTTTTCAGCAGTAACTTCACCGATAATTCTTATGCCAAGACCTGGACCCGGGAATGGCTGACGGAATACAAGATGTTTTGGTATTCCAAGTTCAAGACCAGCCTTACGAACCTCATCTTTAAACAAATCTCTAAGCGGTTCTATAATTTCTTTGAAATCTACAAAATCAGGAAGTCCGCCAACATTATGATGAGACTTAATAACTGCTGATTCTCCACCAAGACCACTTTCAACAACATCAGGATAAATAGTTCCCTGTGCAAGAAAATCTACAGCACCAATCTTTTTAGCTTCTTCTTCAAATACCCTTATAAATTCTTCACCGATAATCTTTCTCTTCTTTTCAGGCTCTGTTACACCTGCAAGCTTAGAATAATATCTTTCCTGTGCATTTACACGGATAAAATTAAGGTCAAAATTACCATTTGGTCCAAATACATTTTCTACTTCATCGCCTTCATCCTTACGCAAAAGACCATGGTCTACAAATACACATGTAAGCTGTTTTCCAATTGCTCTTGATAATAAACCGGCTGCAACTGATGAATCCACACCGCCTGATAAAGCAAGTAACACCTTACCATCACCTACTTTTTCCTTGATTTCCTTAATTGTATTTTCAACAAAGGCATCCATCTTCCATGTGCCTGCACAGCCACATACTTCTCTTACAAAGTTATAAAGCATCTTAGTACCTTCCTGTGTATGAAGAACTTCAGGATGGAACTGTATTGCATACAGGTTCTTTTCTGCATTTTGGGCTGCCGCAACAGGACAGTCTGCTGTATGTGCAATAATCTTAAATCCATCTGCCACCTTTGAAATATAATCAAAATGACTCATCCAGCAGATTGTTTTTTCCTCTACATTTGTAAATAATGGTGATGACTTGTCTACCATTACTTCTGTCTTACCATATTCACGTACCGGCGCCTTTTCAACCTTGCCACCAAGTATATGCATCATTAACTGTGCTCCATAGCAAAGTCCAAGTACAGGAACTCCAAGCTCAAATAATTCCTTAGTATATGTTGGTGCTCCCTCTTCATAACAACTGTTAGGTCCACCTGTTAAAATAATTCCCTTAGGATTCATTGCCTTGATCTGCTCTATATCTGTTTTATATGAGTAAATCTCACAGTAAACATTACATTCTCGGACACGTCTTGCAACTAACTGGTTGTACTGTCCGCCGAAGTCTATGACAATAACTTTTTCTTTGTTCACTTAACATCCTCCATATTTTTATCTTAGTAATTAATTTTAGTTACCTTATCTTTTTATTATATTAAAGCCAGCATAATATGACAAGTATAATTTTATTTTTTCTTTATACAGTATGATTTTATTTTTTCTTTATACAATGCCACTTCATAATTACTTATCAATACTGCTATAAAAATCATAATTGTCATAAATAAATATATCTATCTCTAACAATTTTGAACTTCTATAACATCAATTACCTTTTCCAAATCATCACAGATAACGTTAGTAAGCTTCCTTGTATCATCATCTATAATAATTGTATCTGGCACATGTACTACATACATTCCGGCAGCATGTCCTGCCATAATACCTGTTATACTATCCTCTATGACAATACAATTTTCTGGTTCTACGCCAATCTGTTTAGCTGCATGGCAGAATATATCAGGTTCCGGCTTTCCTTTTTCCACTTCATCACCATAGACAACTGCTTTAAGATAATCCCACGCACCTATCTTGTGTAATGTCTTTTCTGCACTTTCTTTTTTGGTTGATGTTGCAACTGCACATGGAATATTTTTATTGCGAAGGTAATTTAAAAGTTCAAAAAGCCCTTTCTTTACAGGTATGCCTTCCCTTTGTCTTATTTCATGCACATGTTCAATTCTTTGCTGTCTTAATTGCCAGTAATCTGCCTTTCCTTTAAAATAATCATCAAATAACAATTTGCTATATTCAGCCGGTCTCCCCTTAAAACTGTCAATAAGCCACTCAGGCATATCAATATTATTATCCCTTGCCGCAAGCTTCCATCCTAACGTTGACTGACGTTCTGAATCTATCATAACGCCATCCATATCAAAAATAACTCCGTCTGTCACTTCTACTCCTTTTTATCTTTAAGCAGTCTGACTACTTATTAAGATATTTCTTTAAATATTGTCCCGTATATGACTTTTTAACCTTAGCAACCTGTTCAGGTGTTCCCTTAGCTATAACTGTACCACCGCGGTCTCCGCCTTCAGGTCCCATATCTATAATATAATCTGCTGTTTTAATAACATCAAGATTATGTTCAATTACAACTACTGTATTGCCGCTCTCTGTAAGCTTGTGTAATATATCAACCAGCTTGTGGACATCAGCAAAATGTAATCCTGTTGTAGGCTCATCAAGTATATATATTGTCTTTCCCGTACTTCTTTTGGATAATTCAGTTGCAAGCTTAATTCTTTGTGCTTCTCCTCCTGATAATTCTGTAGACGGCTGTCCAAGCTTGATATATGAAAGTCCGACATCATTAAGTGTCTCTATCTTTCTCTTTATTGTAGGTACATTTTCAAAGAAATCAACTGCGTCTTCTACTGTCATATCAAGTACATCAAATATACTCTTATCCTTATATTTAACTTCCAGAGTCTCTCTGTTATATCTTTTTCCACCGCACACTTCGCAAGGAACATATACATCCGGTAAAAAATGCATTTCTATTTTTATAATACCATCACCTGAACAAGCTTCACATCTTCCCCCTTTTACATTAAAGCTGAATCTGCCTTTCTTATATCCACGTTCCTTAGCACCGGAAGTTGATGCAAACAAATCCCTTATCATATCGAATACTCCTGTATATGTTGCCGGATTAGAACGCGGTGTTCTTCCTATTGGTGACTGGTCTATATTAATTACCTTATCAAGCTGTTCAACACCATCTATGCCGTCATGTTTACCTGACAGGCATCTCGCCCTGTTAAGCTCCTTTGCAAGGTGCTTATATAATATCTCATTGACAAGTGAACTCTTACCTGAGCCTGATACACCTGTTACGCAGGTCATAACACCGAGCGGTATATCTACATCAATATTCTTAAGATTATTTTCGCTTGCACCTCTTACCTTTATCCAGCCTGCTGGCTCCTTTCTGGTATCAGGTACAGGAATCTTAATACGTCCGCTAAGATATGCTCCTGTAATACTTTCCTTACATTTCATAATATCATCAGCAGTCCCCGTGGCAACAACCTCTCCACCATTTCTTCCGGCTCCAGGACCGATATCAACAATATAGTCAGCCGCAAACATAGTATCTTCATCATGTTCAACAACTATAACAGAATTACCGAGGTCACGAAGATGTGTAAGTGTTGCAAGAAGCTTGTCATTATCTCTCTGATGCAGACCAATACTTGGTTCATCTAATATATATGCAACTCCTACAAGACCAGAACCAATCTGCGTAGCAAGTCTTATTCTTTGTGCCTCTCCACCTGAAAGTGTTCCTGTTGCTCTTGAAAGAGACAGATAATCAAGACCAACATCCATAAGAAACTTAATTCTTGATTTGATTTCCTTAAGAATCTGTGCTCCTATAAGAAGTTGTCTTTTTGTAAGCTGCATTTTTTCAAGAAATTCCTGTAATTTGATAATTGACATGTTAGTTATCTGATAAATATTTTTATCAGCCACAGTTACCGCAAGCGATGATGCCTTTAATCTCTGTCCCTTACATGATGTACATGGGGTAATTCTCATAAATTCTTCATACTGCTGCTTCATAAGGTCAGAGCCTGTTTCCCTGTATCTTTTTTCCATATTTCTTATAAGACCTTCAAATGCAATATCATATACCCCTTCGCCTCTCTGTCCTTTATAACGTACTTTTACGGAATGACCTTTAGTTCCATTTATAATAATATCTTTAATCTCATCAGGATAATCTTTAAATGGTGTTGCAAGACTAAAATCATACTCATCTGCCAGCGCTTTCATAATTGCTCTTGAAAAACTTCCTTCATCTGTCACTGACTGCCAGCCAATGCCTACAATTGCGCCCTCATCAATGCTTAATTTCTCATCCGGTATTAAAAGCTGCGCATCAAATTCCATCTTATATCCCAGTCCGAAACATTCAGGACACGCACCAAACGGATTGTTAAATGAGAAACTTCTAGGCTCAATCTCTTCAATGCTTATTCCACAATCCGGACAAGAAAAGCTCTGACTGAAATTCATAGGCTCACCACCTATAACATCAACCATCATAAGTCCATCTGCCAGCTTAAGAGTTGTCTCTATAGAATCTGTCAATCGCTTTTCTATACCTTCCCTGACAGCCAGCCTGTCCACAATAATCTCAATATTATGCTTTTTATTCTTTTCAAGTGAGATATCATCTGTAAGCTCATACATGTTTCCATCAATTCTTACACGTACATATCCACTCTTTTTCGCCTGTTCAAGAAGCTTTACATGTTCACCTTTACGTCCTCTTACAACCGGTGCCATAATCTGTATCTTAGTTCTTTCAGGCAGTTCCATAATAACATCTACCATCTGGTCTACTGTCTGCTTTTTAATCTCCTTGCCACACTTAGGACAATGAGGAATACCTATTCTTGCATATAACAATCTGAAATAATCATATATCTCTGTAACTGTCCCCACTGTAGAACGTGGATTTCTGTTAGTGGACTTTTGGTCTATCGAAATAGCCGGCGAAAGACCTTCTATACTCTCAACATCCGGCTTTTCCATCTGTCCCAAGAACTGCCTTGCATATGAAGAAAGTGATTCCATATATCTTCGCTGTCCCTCTGCATATATTGTATCAAATGCAAGTGATGACTTTCCTGAACCTGAAAGTCCTGTAAGCACAACCAGCTCATTTCTTGGAATATCTACAGATACATCTTTAAGATTATGTTCATTAGCACCTCTTATCTTTATAAACTGTCTATACTTTCCTTTTTCCATCTCTATACCTTCCATGTTATTTGTTTTCGTAAATATATTTATTGACCTCAATCATCTTATCACGCAATGCTGCCGCCTCTTCAAAATTAAGCTCTGCTGCCGCTTTGTGCATGTTCTTCTCAATCTCTTTTTTTACCCTTTCAAGTTCTTTAATACTCATCGATTCAAAATCCTTCTCGATCTTATCAGATGTACTCTCTGCTGCCTTAGATATGCTTATAAGGTCTCTTACAGCTTTCTTTATAGTCTGCGGAGTTATTCCATGCTCTTCATTATATTCCTGCTGTATCTTACGTCTTCTTTCTGTTTCTGATATAGCTTTTTCCATAGACTCTGTAATCTTATCAGCATACATAATAACATGACCCTCGCTATTTCTTGCCGCACGTCCTATCGTCTGTATAAGTGAAGTCTCCGTTCTTAAAAATCCTTCTTTATCAGCATCAAGAATTGCAACCAAAGAAATCTCCGGTATATCAAGTCCCTCTCTTAACAGATTAATTCCAACCAGCACATCAAATCCATCAAGTCTCATATCTCTTATAATCTTCTGTCTCTCAAGAGTATCAATATCCGCATGAAGATATTTCACTCTTATCCCAAGCTCCTTAAGATAATCTGTAAGATCCTCTGCCATTCTCTTCGTAAGTGTTGTAACAAGTATCTTATTTTTCTTAGCTGTCTCTTTATTAATCTCAGATACAAGATCATCAATCTGTCCGTCAATAGGTCTTACACTAATCTGTGGGTCAAGAAGTCCCGTAGGTCTTATAATCTGTTCTGCTGATAATAACTCATGTTCCCTTTCATAGGTCGATGGAGTAGCAGATACAAATAACATCTGCGATATCTTAGATTCAAATTCCGAAAAATTAAGTGGCCTGTTATCCTTTGCTGATGGAAGTCTGAAACCATAATCCACCAATGTAGTCTTTCTTGACTGGTCACCTGCATACATTCCTCTTATCTGTGGAATTGTAATATGTGATTCATCCACTATAATAAGGAAATCCTTAGGAAAATAATCCATAAGTGTATAAGGTGGAACACCTGCCGGAAGTCCTGCAAGATGTCTTGAATAATTCTCAATTCCTGAACAAAAGCCTGTTTCCTGAATCATCTCAATATCAAAATTCGTTCTTTCTTCTATTCTTTGTGCTTCAATAAGCTTATCCTCGCTCTTAAAATACTTAACACGCTCTATCATCTCTGCTCTGATATTCTCAACTGCTGCCGCCATCTTCTCTTTATCTACAACATAATGCGAATTAGGGAAAATGGCTGTATGTTCAAGCAGCATCTTAACTTCTCCTGTTAGTGCATCTATCTGAGCGATTCTGTCGACTTCATCTCCAAAAAACTCGACACGTACTGCTTCATCCGTGGAATTAGACGGATATATCTCTATAACATCTCCTCTAACCCTAAAAGTACCTCGCTTAAAATCCTGATCTGATCTTATATATTGTATATCTATCAGCTGCCTTATAACATCATCTCTGTCCTTCTCCATTCCGGGACGCAATGAAATAACCATGTTCTTATAATCTATGGGTGCACCAAGTCCATATATACACGATACAGAAGCAACTATTATAACATCGTCTCTTTCTGAAAGTGCCGCTGTTGCCGAATGTCTTAACTTATCAATCTCATCATTAATAGAGGAATCCTTTGCAATATAAGTATCGCTCTGTGGTACATATGCTTCCGGCTGGTAATAATCATAATAGGAGACAAAGTACTCTACTGCATTTTCTGGAAAAAACTCCTTCATCTCCCCATATAATTGTGCCGCAAGTGTCTTATTATGAGATATTATCAAAGTTGGCTTTTGAACACTCTGTATAATATTAGCCATTGTAAATGTCTTTCCTGAACCTGTTACACCGACCAATGTCTCAAACTGGCAGCCTTCCTTAAACCCCTCCGATAAAGTCTTAATAGCCTGCGGCTGGTCTCCTGTAGGCTCATATGGGGCATGTAATCTAAACTCCATAATGACCTCTCCTTCCTCAATATATAATAAAATTGACTTCTATAAGCCAAATGATTGTTACTCTAACATACTCTGTAAATACAAGATTGGCTTCAAAGTAACAATTGGGTTACCAAATAGATAATTGTAAATAATCAGAATATCCTGATTATATGCTTCTTAAATAGAAAATAAGGTTTTTGCAGAATATTTCAAAATAGCAAAGTCAATATTTTTATAGTATGCACTTATATTCTTAATTCTACTACAAAAAACAGACTTTGTCCATATTTTACAGAACATTTGTTCTCATTATTTTATATCAACCTATAATGTATCCACTTATCATGTGTTACTTTACTGAAGTCATTTGACATATTTTCAATATTTTCATTTTACACAATACTCACAGGAATTTGTCATAAACATAATAAAAACACCTATATTTCTGGCCCGACTAAACAATCGACGCGCACTCGCATAGTTGGTGGTTAAATGTTGAGTGAAATTCCATTTTGTGGTTAAATGTTGAGCGAAATTCCATTTTTCGGAACACCGAAAAACTCCATCTCACTCAACAGGCTAAAGCCCATAATTTAAGACCATCTGTCATTTGACAGATGGTCTTAAGAAAAAGTCTGCTATGATATTACCCTCGTTTCGCTTTGGAGCTTGCGGAAAAAATAACAAATTTTGAAAGGAGATTAACAACATGAATAACAAAATCATCTACCGGGAAACATCTTATGTTTTATTGTGTTTTGGATTAGTGAACGTTTTTGGCTTATTTTATCTGACTCTTCACATATTCAACTGCCGCTTCAAGCTGGTTATCCGAATCATTTACATCATCTGCCTGATATTCAATAACTTCATCAGGTGTAACTCCATTTCCATGAATATCCTGTCCCTTAGGTGTAAAATATTTTGCAATTGTATACTTAATTGCACTGCCATCTGTCAACGGTCTTATCGTCTGTACGATACCTTTTCCAAATGTCTGAGTTCCAATAATCTTACCAATTCCATAATCCTGTATGGCACCTGCAAATATCTCAGAAGCGCTTGCACTGTTACCGTCTACTAATACTGCTAACGGAACTGTAATCTCATCCTTATTCTTTCCTGTATACTCTGTTCTCTTACCATTTTTATCCTCAGTATATACTATAAGTCCATCAGGCAGAATCTCATCTAGCATATTAACAACAGTACTTAATACACCGCCTGGATTAGAACGTATATCTATTATAAGTCCTTTCATACCCTGACTGTTAAGGTCGTCAAGAGCTTCCTTAAACTGTTTGGTTGTAACAGTATCAAACTGCGAAATATACATATATCCTATACCATCGTCCCTTAAAGAATAGCTTATTGTACGGATATCAATTTCATCCCTTATAACATCACATTCATATGTTGAATCATTTCTTATCATCTCCAGACTGACACTTGTTCCCTTTTCTCCTTTAATAAGTGCAACTGCTGATGATAAATCAATACTTCTTATATCAACTCCATTAACTTTTGATATATAATCACCTTTACGGATTCCGGTCTTATATGCCGGAGCTTCTTCATAAGCCTCTGTTATAAGTATGGTTCCATCATCCATTTTCTGGCATACAGCACCAATTCCACTGAACTTCCCTGTCGTAGATTCCTTCATCATTTTATACTCTTCTGCCGTATAATATACAGTATACTTATCACCATATGCACTAATATATGCTTTATAAATGTCATCCTCTGCCGTACTTTCATCTACATCATCAAAATAGAATGCATCTAGTACACTATCCATGGTATTTAACTTATCTTCAACATTACTTCCAATTCCATCTGCTGAATTAACAGCAGTCTCCTGCACATAGATATCACCATTAGTCGCAAGATGAATATACCCTGACTGATAGAATCTTATAAATAATGAACCGGCAATTATCACAACAGCCAGCAAAGTACTTATAACACCAAGAATAACACCCGTTGTCATTGCATGACCGGCTGCTTTCTTATTCTTTCTGTTATGATACCTGTTATCCTGTAATACATTATAAGAATAATTATCTTCTAATATGTTTTTATCTTCTGATATATTATTATTTTCTGATATTTTATTATCTTCTGATATATTATTATCCTCAAATGCTTTATTATCTTCTGACATCCTTTTATCATCTGATGTCTTATCTTGTAATATTTTATCATCATTATTATTCTTGTTGTAATCATTTTCATTACTGAACTGATTAACCATCTTATATACTACCTCTTTTCTAAAAAAATAATATGCCTGCCATAAAATAAGTATAGTCCTGCTTTCATAACATCTGTCAAATTATTTTATTTCTGTATTATCTTTTTTAATATAACTTTATTATACCCGTAAATTATGACTTATTTATGTTCAATTTATAAGATATAGCTGTAACACTTCTATACTTATATTATCCTGCATATCTTTAATAATACTGATATTATCAATATATTGCTGTCCACAATTATAACGTGGACAGCAATATATAATTATCTATAATTACAATATTTTAGATTATTATTTAAAATGATTAATATTAGCAATATCATCCTAAATATCCCCATGGATTGACATAACTGCCATTAAGTCTCACGCCAAAATGAAGGTGCGCACCTGTCGAATTACCTGTTGAACCCATCTTTGCAATAACCTGTCCCTGTGAGACAGTATCTCCAACAGACACAAGCAATGCTGAGCAATGCATGTATACCGTATACAATCCATCACCATGATATATCCATATCCAGTTACCTGCTGACGAACTATATGTAGCAATTGTTACCGTTCCTCCCTTTGCAGCATATATAGGATCGCCTGATACCCCTGGTGTTGTAGCACCTATATCAATTCCTTTATGTCCTGAATCCCTATCCTCCGTATCGCCATAATCTGATGTAATTCTTCTTGATACCGTCGGCCATATAAATCCTGTAGACGTCTGCTGTACACTTGAACTATTATCTGAAGAACCGCCTGAATTACTGTTAGAGTTATTTGAACTGTTATCTAACGAAGCATTGCCTGAAGAATTACTGCTATTGTCAACAAGCTGTGATTTTGCCGCCTGTGCCGCTTCCTGTTTTCTTCTTTCTTCTTCCTTTCTTGCTGCCTCCTGTGCCGCTATCTGAGCTTCCATCTGTTCAATGGCACTTTCCTGTGCTGCAAGATCTGCATGTAATGAAGACTCTTTTTCCTTTGCAACATTAGTCTGTGTATTAAGATTAGCAAGTTCTGTATTCTTAGCCTGCTGTACAATCTCAAGTGCCCCCTTTTCTGCCTCAACAGATGCGACCATATTATCAAGCTGGACATAGTCATTCTCAAGCTGGACCTTTGTATTAGCTATATAATCTACTGTTTCCTGATATCTTTCAAGCATCTCCCTGTCATACTGTGATATCTGTGTTATATATTCAGCTTTATTAAGCATCTCTCCCATATTGTTTGATGACAATAATATTTCAAAATATGTCTCATTGTTATGCTCATACATAAACTTAATTCTAAGCTTCATAGCTTCATATTGCTCCTGTGAATCAAGCTCTGCCTGCGCAAGTCCTTCCTGTGCATTAACAATCTCTTCCTGCTTTATTGCTATATTATTATTGAGATTATTAAGCGACGTATCCAGCTCACTCATCTTACTGTCAAGCTGTGCTATATAAGCCTGTGTATCACCGGCCTGCTGTTGTAACCGGGCAATCTCTGCCTGTGTATCCTGTATCTGTGCATTTATATCGCTTTTGGTATTCTTTGCACTATTTAAATCGTCTGTTGTAACATCTGCATATACAATCTGGCTGTCCTGAATAATCTCCATATGTACAACACTGCCCCCCAGTGATATAACAAGAACGATAGCAGCCATCTTTTTTAAAATATTTTTTTTATAATAACTGTTTATTCCCCATCTGTTCATTTATCCGAATCTCCTTTGATCTATGATAATAACAATTTAAGACGACAAAAGGCTGCCGCATTAAATATATGCGACAACCCTGTTAATTCATTCTTATACATTTGCATGTTTATGTACAGCAAATAACGTTCCTATAACACCGATACCAATTCCCAACAAAATAGCAACCGGGATAAGTACATTAAATACATCATTCGCTGGAAGAAATGCTAAAATATTGCTAAGTACATTAAACTTTCCAAGTACATATTCAATTACACTTGTATACATGTATCTTAATATAAATAATGGAATAATTGAACCAATTACACCTATTGATATACCTTCTACGAAGAATGGGGCATTAACAAAAGCATCTGTCGCTCCAATAAATTTCATAATTGAAATCTCTTCCTTACGGACTGTAATACCAATTACAATCGTATTAGTAATAAGGAAGATTGATACTGCCAGCAGAATAACAATAACCGCTATTGATACATAGCCTACAAGCTTAGCTGCACTCGAAAGACTGCTTGCTGTCGCCTCCGAACGATTAACCTGTCTTACACCATTCAGATTCTCAAGATATGAAACAAGCGTTGACTGCATACCTGCATCATTAAGATATACCTCATATGAAGCAGAATTAGCAAGCGGATTATCATCCTTGAAACCTTCGGCTAATTCAGGATAATCCTTAAAGTACTCATTTTTAAAATTATTCCATGCTTCCTCAGCAGATGTATAATGAATCTCTGAAACTTCTACCCGGTTCTTAATCGTATCTCCAAGCTTTCTGATATCTGCATCCGAAAGTCCTTCGTCAAAGAATACAGTTACACAGACATCATTCTCTGCCTTTTTAACCATATACTGAAAATTAGTTACAATAGAATAAAAAACACCGAATATAAATATACAAGCCGTAATTGTAGCTATAGAAGCAAGTGAGAACAATCTGTTTCTGTAAATGTTCTTAAAGCCCTGCTTTATATGATAAAATAATGATCTAATCTTCATAAAAATATCCACCCTTTTCCAAATCGCTGATTATCTTTCCTTCACTCATGGTAATTGTCCTCTTCTTCATCTGCTGGACAATATCCATATTATGGGTAACAACAAGTACTGTAGTTCCCTGCTTGTTTGCCTGGTTAAGAATCTTCATGATTTCAGCTGAATTGCCCGGGTCAAGATTACCTGTAGGCTCATCGCACAAAAGAATTGCCGGTCTGTTTACCAATGCTCTTGCTATAGCAACTCTTTGCTGCTCACCACCTGAAAGCTGGCTTGGATATGCCTTATACTTATCTAAAAGACCAACCATTGATAACATTGATAATACCCTGCTCTTAATCTGTCTTGACGGTGCTTCAATTACTTTCTGTGCAAATGCAATATTTTCATAGACATTTCTATCCTCTAAGAGTCGGAAATCCTGAAATACAACTCCGATATCTCTCCTAAGATATGGGAGCTTCTTTCTTGTTATCTTGTTAAGATATTTCTTATTAACATAAATCTTTCCTGCTGTTGGCTCTAATTCATTTAAAAGCAGCTTGATAAGTGTTGACTTACCTGAACCACTCTTACCTACTATAAATACAAACTCACCCTTCTGTATATGAAGATTAACTCCATTAAGTGCCGGAACTCCTGAAGCGTAAGTTTTTGTAACATCTTCTAAGATTATCATAAGTAATCTCCTCCATTAAAATGTATCTTTACTTTCCATATATTTCATATATTTTACAACCATCAGTGCAATTTTAAATGTAATTGCATCATCAAATACCCTCAAATCCAAATCTGTTGTCTTTTGCAGCTTATCTAATCTGTATACAAGCGTATTCCTGTGAATATAGAGCTGTCTTGACGTCTCTGATACATTAAGGCTGTTCTCAAAAAACTTATTGATTGTAGATAATGTCTCATCGTCAAAGTCATCCGGAGACTTTCCACCGAATATCTCCTTAATAAACATCTGGCAAAGCGGTATTGGAAGCTGATATATAAGTCTTCCTATTCCCAGACGGTTATATGCAACAACACTTTTATTGCTATAAAATATCTTTCCAACATCAAGTGCCATCTTAGCTTCCTTATAAGACCTTGATACTTCTCTTATATCATTAACAATAGTACCATATGCAACATGTGCAGAACTCATTGCTTCTGTATTAAGCATATCTATTATTACTTCCGCTGTCTTATCAAGCTCATCATAAGTCTCATTCCCCTTAACTTCCTTAACAAGAATGATACTCTTTTCATCAACTGCCGTAATAAAATCCCTTGTTTTCCCTGCAAAAAGAGTCCTTACTGTCTCTAGTGCATTCGTGTCTTTCTCATGTTTAGTCTCAATAATATATACAACTCTCTTTACATCTGTATCAATATGAAGCTTCTCAGCTCTTGTATACATATCAACACGAAGAAGATTATCAAGAAGAAGGTTCTTAATAAAATTATCTTTATCAAAACGCTCCTTATATGCAACTAAAAGATTCTGTATCTGAAATGCTGCAAGCTTTCCAAGCATATATACATCATCACTTGTCCCTCTCGCAAGCAATATATATTCAAGATTCTGGTCATCAAGCACTTTAAAAAACTGATAACCGTTTACCACCTGACTCTCTGCCGGTGAATCAATAAATGCTATTGCATCCGCAACACATCCCGATGTATCATCAAATGTCTTAGCCGCAATCTTTCCATCTGCATCTATAACACACAAATCAACTCTTGAAATAGACTTAAGCCCATCTACAGTTGTCTGTAAAATCTGATTTGATATCATTATAAACTCCCTTTCCAATTATTATCATTTACAATATTATCTCTGCAATAATCATGCAGAGCAATTTATATGCAGTTATAACTATTTGTACCATAAACCAGTAAATTAAAATATTACACAATCATGTACTCATTTGTCTAATGTTTTATAAACAGTATATTATCCATATTATCACATCTAAATATCAGTTCAAATAATTATTTCAAAATAAGACTTGTAAATATTTTCCATATAAATATTATATCAGTATAATTACCATGCTTAACCTAATGATTTATTCTTATTATTACACCTATCAATTTATACTCTTACTATTGTAATGCAAAATGAGCAAAAAAAAAAGAGGAAATGCATAATTTATATACATTTTCCTCTTTTTTTTTATTATTAATTACTAATTCATAAAATTAGTGAGTAATTACCTGTTCTGTTTCCTTATCAAATACATGAAGTCTTGTAAGATCCATAGCAAACTTAACTGAATCACCAGGACGAACTGTTGTACGTGGGTTAACCTTAGCTGTACATGTCTGATCAGCTATATCATAATGAAGGTTAACTTCTGCACCAAGTAATTCAAATACCTTAACTGTAGCTTCAAATGTTGATTCTGGATGAGCAACGATGAAATCTTCATCAGCCTTGACATCTTCTGGACGGATACCAACTACAACTGTCTTACCAACATAATCATGAAGCTTCTTGCTCTTTTCTTCTGGAAGTGTAACCTTAACTGTATCGCTTAATTCAAGAGTTACCTGCTTACCATTAGAAGCAACCTTAGCATCTACAAGGTTCATCTGAGGTGAGCCGATGAATCCTGCAACGAAAATATTGTTAGGTGTGTTATAAAGATTACTTGGAGTATCTACCTGCTGAATGATACCATCCTTAAGAACTACAATTCTTGTACCAAGTGTCATAGCTTCTGTCTGGTCATGTGTAACGTAGATAATTGTTGTAGCTAATCTCTGATGAAGCTTAGAAATCTCAACTCGCATCTGTACTCTTAACTTAGCATCAAGGTTTGAAAGAGGTTCATCCATAAGGAATACCTTAGGACTACGAACGATAGCACGACCCATGGCAACTCGCTGTCTCTGACCACCTGAAAGAGCCTTTGGCTTACGATCAAGTAAGTGTTCAATATCAAGAATCTTAGCAGCTTCATGAACAGCCTTATCTATATCATCCTTAGCTACCTTTCTTAACTTAAGACCAAATGCCATATTATCATAAACTGTCATATGTGGATAAAGAGCATAGTTCTGGAATACCATGGCGATATCTCTGTCCTTAGGCTCTACATCATTAACTAACTTATCTCCAATCCATAATTCACCTGAACTGATTTCCTCAAGACCAGCGATCATACGAAGAGTTGTAGACTTACCACAACCTGAAGGTCCTACGAAAATGATAAATTCCTTATCAGCAATTTCAAGATTAAAATCCTTTACAGCAACGAAACCGTTAGGATATACTTTGCAAACATTTTTAAGTGATAAACTTGCCATTATATAAATCCTCCTAAATATAAAGTAGCGACATTCGCTTAACTGTACCTACTATACAATAAATCATTCTTAATTACCATGTGTTAAATAACCAAATTATTCAGAATATTTTCGTTAAATTTACCATATACATGGATTTACTGTATATTTTGTACAAATCCCTCCCCCATTACTTCACGAACATCACTAATTAATATGAAACTTTCTCTATCTTTTTCGACACAAATTTGCTTAAGTTGCGAAATTTCTTTTCTTGAAACGACACATAACAGCATATTTTTAGGCTTATATGAATACATTCCCTGCCCTTTTATCAATGTAACACCTCTGTTCATATCTCTTTTTATTATATCTGCTATTATTTCATAATTATCAGTAATAACAAATGCCGCTACACCATGTTTAATTCCTTCAAGAATATTATCAGAAATAACTGTCGTTATATATATTGCAATAATAGCATACAGACTAACGTATATGCCAAATACTGCTGCACCTGCGGCTACTATTAATGCATCTAAATACTGCATAATCTGTATTACTGAATAATTTTTTAAATATTTATGAAGCAGTACTGCAAGCATATCTGTACCGCCTGTAGATGCTCCCGATAACAGTACAAGTCCTACGCCGCTTCCACATAAGCCGCCTCCTAACAGAGCCGTTATAAGATAATCTGTTTCTTCTATATTAATATCCGGCAGTATTGCCAGAAAAAAGCTTAACAGGGCAGCTCCTGCTATCGTTCTTTTTACAAAATCTTTACCCATTATAATATAAGCAGCTATAAACAATGGTACATTAAGAACGGCATTAGTAATCCATAAAGGAAGTCCATCCCTTATAATTCCTTTTGTAAGTCCTTTAACAATAACACATATTCCTGAAAATCCACCTGTAACCATTCCGGCCTGTTCATATACACATTTATATGCCACAGACATCAAAGCCGCACCTGCGATTAACTGGATATACCCCTTTAACCTTACCTTAATATCACAATTCTTCCCCATTCCTATATACAATACCTGTGCTTTCTTTATAGTCTTTGTTAAATTGTTACTGTTCACACCATATGTGTGTCAAGCAACGATTACAGCTTATTTTCATGCATCTTCTATGCATGGATAACTATATTATTCCCATATATGATTATCCCAATCCTTCTAAATTATTGTACTATATCAATAATTATTGGTGTATAACATGACAGCCAGTGTCAGACTTGAAAAGGAACAGCGGCAATATTTAAGTTATTGTTCACAGGTTCATCTTAAGTTTTTGCTTATACAAACATTTATTTATAATTTTTTTATAATTTTAACGATTATTATACTTGATTTTTTGTAAATATCGCACTATAATAAATATAGATTTAAGCGAACGATGATATTAATATTGAATATTTTATTGTCGTGTGATAACATTGACATTCACAGGAGGTGTTAATATGGATATAGCACAATTATCAATGGATATGAGTACTCAGAACATCTTAAGCGATGTGAGTGTGGCAGTGTTAAAGAACAGCTTAGATACTATGGAAGACTTAGGTAACGGAATGACAAAGATGATGGAATCTTCTGTTACACCTTATCTTGGTCAGAACATAGACTATTTAGTTTAATTTTTTACATTTTTCCTTTCTCATTTTCTTTTCAAAGAACCCCCTGCAATTTGCAGGGGGTTCTTATATTTCACTTATATTAATAATGTACTGTATAATTGGCATTTTGCCAAATAACGCAGGATAAATTTCCATCTGCTGCGTTGTCGTCAATCGCCGTAACCCGCTACGACTCATTTCTCCACTTTGCAGAATGAAAATTTATCCTGCGTTATTATCAGTTCTTAATCTTCCCAAGTTCCATCTCACATACAGTATCGCACAGCAGCTCAATATCCTCGGAATTATGATTAGCCATAATAATTGTAGTCCCTTCCTTAGCTAAGGAACTTAGAATATCTCTCATTTCATTGACACCTGACTGGTCAAGACCATTCATCGGCTCGTCTAATATAAGTATATCAGGACTTTCCATAAGTGCCTGTGCAAGACCCAGACGCTGTCTCATTCCTAAAGAATATTTTCCGACATGTTTTTTATTAGCCGGGTCTAACTTTACCAGCTCCATAATTTCAACAATTCTATCTTTGCTAATCTTTTTATTAATTCCCGCAAGAAATTTTAAGTTATTATATCCGCTGTAACTATTTAAAAATCCCGGTGTTTCAATAATTATACCCATATTATGCGGGATATCGATATCCTTTCCCACTCTTTTTCCTTCTACTGTAATAGTACCTGATGTTACCGGTACAAACCCACATATACATTTCATCAGCATGGTTTTCCCGGAACCATTCCTGCCTATAATTCCATGTATTTTACCTTTTTCAAAACTTACACTTACATCATCTAATACAAGATTGTCACCAAATCGTTTTGAAACATTTTCCACTACAATTATATCTTCCATTTTTACTCCCTCTACCAAACTTACTGGATATTATTCTTAATCTCAAATGTAAATCTTCTGCTTCTGCTAAGTACTGCTCCCGCTATAAGCAATGCTAATATCGCACCAATGTATACAAAAAGCACAAAATATATTCCCGGTAAACTTGTTGTCTTTGCCACATCTATATTGTTAAGTGATGACCAGCTTACAGGTGAATACCATATCCACTGCTGTATGCCATCCACTACTGCAGTAAAAAGAATAAGAAATCCTGCAACAAATAAACCTACAATATTGGATTGAAATAATATATTAAAGTCATAAATTATAAGCCCTAAGATAATACATATCATCCACAAAAACAAAAATGACCAGAGCATTGCCTGTGCCGGCGTATAGTACTTCACTATAATAGAAGATATCTGTACTGTATCATATTGTATTCCAAGTGTTGAACATATATTAGTGGTGCCTGCAAGTATAAGACTTTTGCCCCACGAAGCTCCCATCTGTATATGTCCGATATTTACAACAATTGACGATAACAGCATAAATAAAGCATAGAAAAATGAACCGCATATTATATAAAGCATCTGCCCTATACCCCAGCTTAATCTTGACGACCTTATCATAACAAACTGCTGGTTGGCATCCACAAATGGTGCATCGCAGAATAGCAAAAGTAACGGAAACAGATATATTATCTTCATATATCTGTAAGTTGTAAGAAACGGAAATATGTATATACTCAGCTTCTCTCCAACATTATCTGCTACTAACCACAGTCCCTTTGTATATATCAAGGTAAAAAGGAATACAATCACAAAAGCTATATATATTCTGCTGTTCCCCAGCCATTTTCTTAAATTCTGAACACATATTCTAATTGATTTCACAGCGTATTCTCCTTTTTACAAAATATGAAAAAATAACATTTGCTATCAGTGCCAGTACCACTAAAGTAACAAAAGCTATTATGTACTGTCCCGGTGTTTTCATTGATGCCGACTCTATCTTATGGATTGAAATACCACCATAATTAATCCTGAAACTGATTTCTCTTAATATTATCGAGCTTATAAGAGGAAATGCTATGGCAACAAACTTGTTAGGCATAATTGCCGAACCCATAAGACCATATTCACTAAACACTGCTAAAACCAGTGACAATAAACCTGCCCTTATAAATATATAAAGTATATTATATCTGCTATTTACCAAATCATAAAACATCAAACCCTCATTTACAACATCAGTTCCAGGACCAGTGAGTGCATATTCAGTAAGACCAAATATGCTGAAAGAGACAAACGAAACACAAAAGGTGCTTATTGCACACACTAATATCTTAGTTATTATATACTGAACCTGTGAGCTTCTACTTACAATAAACTTATAATATCCATTTTCCCAGTCTTCTGAAAATGTACATGCAGTTGGGAAAGCTGCCAATATAGATATAAGTGTTATGGTATTACTAAGAGCCAGCATGTTATCAATTGCACGAAGTGCCCCGCCTTTTCCATAATCACTTCTCACATAAAAGCAGAGCAGTATATAGACAGCTATACTAAAATAAAGCTTCCAGTTACACAATTCCTTTTTTATTTCTGTGCAAAACATATTATTAATATTTATCATAAATCACCTGCCGGAAAAAGAAGTTAAGTTCTGGGCATCTATATAAAGATGTTCTGTATTGACCCTTTCCGTCCTTTCTCCATCTTTTTCGCTTACTATTGTTGTATCCTTTGTACAGACATATGTAGGAATTATCTTATATATATTATCAGTAATATAATATCTTGCAATATATTTTAATTCTATATTTGAAATCGTTATTTTCTGATTCTGTCCCTCAATATACTGATAGTTAGTCTTAATATAATCTATTACCTCATTAATATTATGAATCTGTGTTACCTCTTTTTCATCCTTTGTCTCATATAGACCCGTTGCTCTAAAATAACACAATCCCTTTCTTCCTATCATTGCCATGACAATCGATTCTGATGAGCTTCCAGTATTAGATGAAGTATCATTTACCGGAAGTTCCACCCCTTCAATCTGTAAGGGTGCAATAATACAATATACCTCATCCTCTGCTGTGACATCCGGCTTATATTCACCTTTTTTATCTCGACCAAGCCAGTCATTTTCCTTCCTTACATTATTGGCACTATCCTTATCCAACGCATATATTCTTATATTGTCTGATATTCCAATGTTCATATCTTCACATAGCTTCTTAAATTGATTAATGCTTTCCTGTCTGTCCACACCATCAATATACTCCTTTGGAAATATTTCTTTCAGAGCATCATCCTCCAGTATTTTTCCATTAGGGTTGAAATATGACGAATACTGCTGTTCTATAGCCTTTGACGAGTTCAACATAATCATACCACTGCCAACAGTAACTGATTTAGTTCCATCACCTGCTTCATACCTATATACTAAACTTCCATCTTTTACTGCTGATGCAGCATTTTCATATGCTTTTTTTAAATAAAAATCATCTCCTAATAGAATATGACTAATCTGCATAGTTTCATCTTCTTCAAATTTCCTTAAATTAACTGAATATTCTTTCCAATCTGTTTTATCAATTCCCTCTATATCAGCATCTATATGAACTGTATTTTCTACAAGTTCACCCTTTGCATGATTATTTTCAATAACAACACTGTCAGCCGACTGCTGTTCCCATGCAATCGTACCATCAGGCACAGCTCCACAACCAGAAAAAGCAAGTGTAGCAATCAATACCCCACCTGCTATAATATATTTTCTCATACTACACCTCCCAATCTGAATGATTTGCTGCTAATACCGGTACTGCAAATACACTCATAGCTGCTACTGATACAATTGTACTTTTAATTACCTTTTTTAACTTCATAATAATCTCCATTCCGCAGGCATTTCTAATGCCGGAGGAATCGCGAGCCAAATGTCA
>URAI01000036.1 GCA_900545725.1 uncultured Eubacterium sp. | reverse complement strand
TTTATACAGATAGTAGAAGACTGTAAGAAGCAGGAAAAGAATCTTGATAAGGCAATGAAAAAAGCTATAGACATAGCGATAGAAAAAGGTATATTAAAGGAATTTTTAATCAGACACAGTGCGGAGGTACGGAATATGCTAACATTAGAATATAATGAGGAAGTCGCAAAAAGAGTGGAAAGAGAAGAAGCTTTAGAGGAAGGAAGACTTGAGGGCGAACGTAAAGGAAGTGAAGAAACAAGAAAGTTATTGATTATAAATAATTTACGAAAAGGAAGACCATGCGATATTGTGGCAGAATTTTTAGATGTACCAATAGAAGAAGTAGAAAAAATTAAAGACAGTATGCAGATTGATTAGCATTATATTTAATAACCGGTATTAGTTAGGTGAATATACAATTGAATAATAAGATGTAGTGGCTATTACAGATTTATAATGGTTTGTAATAGTCACTTTTTATTTTATCGTTTACAGATATTCTGTAAATACTTTGCAGGTTTAATTTAAGTTTTTTGCTTTGCAAAAAGAACCTGCTTACTTCCAAATCATGTTCTTACGCACCTAAACGGAGAAGTGTTTAGAGGCATAAAAACAGTTACCGGTAATGCTGCATTTTATTAATAAAAGGGAATATTCTTAAGATTCTGTAGTTTACATTTTAATATATTGACAGTTGTTTTAACGAAATCTGATAAATTGGAACAGTACAGCCGTTTTATACAGATAGTAGAAGACTGTAAGAAGCAGGAAAAGAATCTTGATAAGGCAATGAAAAAAGCTATAGACATAGCGATAGAAAAAGGTATATTAAAGGAATTTTTAATCAGACACAGTGCGGAGGTACGGAATATGCTAACATTAGAATATAATAAGGAAGTCGCAAAAAGAGTGGAAAGAGAAGAAGCAAGAGAAGAGGTAAGAGCTGAGTTAATCAAGAGTTGTTTAAGAAAGATAACCTCATGTGAAGCAGTAGCCGAAATGCTGGATTTACCATTAGAGGAAGTACAGAGAGTAAAAGATACTATGTAGGAGTATCTGTATTATCATAGTATAATATATTATATGGTTAAAACAATAATAATCTTCTACCACAGTTCTCATAAAAATACACCCCAGGATAAAAAGTCCTGAGGTGTAATATACTTTTCTGAAACTTTCCATATATTATGATTCACTGACAGACAGATGCTGTGATATTATGGCGCGGATGGCTCCGAACAGATAAGGCTTGATGGTTTCTAAATCAACAGGCTCGCTGTAAAGTATTACACTGTAGCAGGTTGAGCTTACAAGTTCTATAATAAGGAATAACATTATTTCTGGTTCTTTTATTGTCTCTGAACAATTCTCTATAATATGATAAAATACATCTTCAAAATTAATATCATTTTCTGCAATATTAGTAGTAAGAGCTTCTTTAAATATTCCCCAGCTTAAATTTTTAGATATAAATGTAAGAAGTGCTTTATTAGAATTCAGGGCATTAATTATATGATTAACCATAAAAATTATCTGTTCATCAAAGGCGAGCTCGCCGCTTATATTTTCAGAATATTTCTTTAAATCCTTTGCAGCATTTTTAAAGAGCTTGCTGGATTCATGGGAAATCAGTTTGTTTCTTATATCATATTTATCTTTAAAATAAAGATAGAAAGTACCCTTTGCTATACCTGCCTGTTGTGATATCTCAGCGATTGAAGTTTTATTAACACCCTTTGTCGTAAAGAGCTGGAATGCTGTATTAAGCAGAGAAGCCTGTTTTTGTTGTTTATTTGATTCTATTTTTCCCATAGTAACTCCATTCTGCAGGCAGTTTTAATGCCGGCATTATAGTATATCCATATAAAAACGTTAATATTTGTAAATATATGGATTAACGGTTGTATGATTGATTCTTATATCTTATATACAATTACCTTAATGTTGTTATAACCTCATAAAATATTAGATTATAATTTCTTAAAAGTCAATTGATTTTGAGAAAAAATGACTGGCGGTCAAAAAAATTATAAAATATATTGACTAATGGTCATTTTGTGCTATAATGACTTACGAAAATAAGAATGACTACTGGTCATTAAGCTGTTTTTAATCAGACAGGAGGTTTAATATGGAAAAAGTAGGAAAAGTAATAGTTAAGTTAAGAATACCAATTCTTATCATTAGTTTCTTATTGCTTATACCGGCAGGACTTGGTTATGTATATACAAGAGTTAATTACGACATATTGTATTATCTTCCGGGTGATATTGAAACTATGAAGGGTCAGGATATTCTTCTTGATGAGTTCGGAAAAGGTGCTTATGCAACGGTCGTTGTGCAGGGCATGGATTCAAAAGACGAGGCAAAGCTTGAAGATAAGATTAAGAATGTAGATCATGTTACAGATATCGTATCTTATAACAGCTTTGTAGGTAATACAGTACCAACGGAATTAATTCCTGAAAAGTATAGAAGTATTTTCCAGAATAAGGAATCCGGATGTACGATGTTTGTAATCTTCTTTGATGATACGACATCAAGTGATGAAACCATGAATGCTATAGGAGAGCTTAGGGAATTAGCACGTGGTCAGTGCTTTATAAGCGGTATGTCAGCAGTTGTTACAGATACTAAGAAGATAACACAGCAGGAAACACTTGCATATGTTGTTATAGCATGTGTACTTACAAGTATTGTTCTTGCAGTATTTATGGATTCTTTCCTTGTACCGGTATTTTTCATGTTAAGTATCGGTATGGCGATTGTATATAATTTAGGTTCTAACATATTTATGGGAGAGGTATCATTCCTTACAAAAGCACTTGCGGCGGTATTGCAGTTAGGTGTTACAATGGACTATTCAATTTTCCTCTGGCATTCATATAAAGAGAAGAAAGAAGAAAATGGTGATGACCACAACAAGGCAATGGCACAGGCTATCGGAAGCACCATTACATCAGTAGTAGGTTCATCAATTACAACAGTTGCAGGTTTCTTAGCACTTTGTTTTATGAGTTTTACACTTGGTCTTGACCTTGGTATTGTAATGGCAAAGGGTGTTGTTATCGGTGTAATTGGTTGTGTAACAATACTTCCTTCATTAATACTTACATTTGACAGGGCACTTGAAAAGACAACTCACAGAGAGATTATGCCGGCAAGATTCGACAGACTGGCTGACTTTGTAGTTAATCATTCATGGATATTTATTATAGTATTCTTAGTATTATTAGGACCGGCAATTTATGGTTACAATAATACAAATGTATATTACAACTTAACTGATACATTCCCTGAATATCTTGACTGTGCACAGGCTAACAAGATGCTGGAAGAAAACTTCGACCTGAATTCAGTATACATGGTGCTTGCAGATGCAGATCTTCCAACTAAGGAAGCCACACAGATGTTAGATGACCTTAAGAATGTAGATGGTGTATCATTTGCACTGGGATATAATTCTATAGCAGGCAATACGATACCTGAGGAAATGATTCCTGACGAATTAAGAGAAACCCTGATGAGTGAACACCATCAGATTATAGCAGTGGCATCAGATTATAAGCTTGCATCTGATGAGCTTAATGCACAGATTGAACAGGTTAATACAATTACTAAGAAGTATGATTCTGATTCTATGGTTATTGGTGAAGGACCTTGTACTAAGGATCTTATAACAATAACAGATAAGGATTTCAAGACAGTTAGTGTTGTATCTATCGCAGCAATATTTATTATTATCATATGTGTATTTAAGTCAGCAGTACTTCCTATTGTACTTGTTGCAGCCATTGAATTTGCGATATTTATTAACATGTGTCTGCCATACTATCTGAATACAACAATACCATTTATCTCATCAGTAGTTATTGGTACAATTCAGTTAGGTGCTACGGTCGATTATGCTATTCTTATGACAACACGTTACAGAAAGGAAAGATTTGAAGGCGCTTCTAAGAAGGAAGCCATTTCTATAGCACTTTCAACATCAATTCCATCAGTTATCGTAAGTGCACTTGGTTTCTTCGCTGCAACTTTCGGTGTTGGTGTATATTCAAGTGTAGATATGATTGGTTCACTTTGTACATTAATGGCACGAGGCGCTATTATCAGTATGTTTGTAGTTATATTTATACTTCCTTCATTCTTTGTTGTATTTGATAAGATTATAATTCATACCAGTAAAGGATTTATAGATAAGAGCAGGAAGATTAAGGCAGTGAACCCGGAAGTTAATAATATATAACAGGATTTACATAATGAATTATATGGCGGCTGACCTGGGATTGTATTTTTCAGGCCGCCACCCTGGAAATAAAATTAATATGGAAATGGAAACTGATTCACCACGGTTCAGATATGAACGGACTGGCTGCTTCAGGGCAGGAACAGACAGTCATTGATGTCGGGGAAAGACCGGAGTATAAGCCGGTTACATCACATCATCGTAATATAGCTGCTCAGAAATGGAGATTACTATGATTAAAAAGAAATTATTTAAGTATGGTTCAGTATTTATGTGTGCAGCCCTTATGGCATGCAGTCTTGCAGCATGTGGTACTAATTCAGCCAGAACAGAGAGTGCTACAGCAGTAAGTGCTGCCGCTGCAAATGATAATGATAGTATTTTATCAAATGCTTTAAGCAATACATTATATTCAGCATCCCAGACAGCATCTAAGAATGTTTCAACAGAAAAGAAGACTAATTCTAAGGATGAAACAGTATATGTATTTACAGATGTTACAGGTAAACAGGATCATTTAATAGTTAATGAGAAGTTAAATAACGTAACAGGTGTATCTACAATTCAGGATGTATCAAAATTAAGCAATATTAAGAATCTTACAGGTGATGAAACATCTACATCAGGAAGTGATGGTAAGCTTACATGGGCTGCGGACGGTAACAGCATTACTTATCAGGGAACATCAACACAGCAGACACCTGTAACAATTAAGGTTACATACTATCTTGATGGCAAGGAAATATCAGCAGATAAGCTTTTAGGACAGAGCGGTAAGGTTAAGATAAGATTTGACTATACTAATAATGAAAAGAAAACTATTACAGTAAATGGTAAGACACAGACAGCATATGTACCATTTACAATGCTTACAGGAATGGTTCTTCCAAAGGATAAGTTCTCTAATATTGAGGTTACTAATGGTAAGGTGACACAGGTAAATGATAACAATATCGTAATCGGTGCAGCAATGCCGGGATTAAAAGAAAGTCTTAATCTTACACTTGGTGATGAAAAGCTTGATATTGATATTCCTAAATATATTGAAGTAACAGCTGATGCTAAGGATTTTGAACTTAACGATGTTATGTCAGTAGCAACAAGCAGTCTTTTTTCAGACATTGATACAGAAGCAATCAATTTTGATGATGTAAAGGATCAGATGGATGACCTTTCTGATGCCTCTAACCAGTTAATAGATGGAACAGATACTCTTGCAGAGGGTACAGCAACATTAAAGGATGGAACAAGCCAGCTTGTAGACGGAACTAACCAGTTATCAGATGGTTCTGCACAGCTTGTAGATGGAGCAGCAGCTCTTGCGGATGGTACAGGCGAATTAAATGGAAAAGTTCCAACACTTACAAGTGGTATTACAAAGCTTAATGATGGAGCAGCAACTCTTGCAGCAGGTACAGGCGAATTAAATGGAAAAGTTCCAACACTTACAAGCGGTATTGCAAAGCTTGATACAGGCGCCGGAGACCTTGCTGCCGGAACTAACCAGTTGTTCTCTAAGATGCCGGCACTTACAAGTGGTATTGCACAGCTTAACGATGGTTCAGGAGCACTTGCTGCCGGTACATCTAAGTTAAATGAAGGTGTTACAGCCTTAAAGGCAGGCACTGGTAAGCTTGCTTCTGATACAGAAGGTCTTGGAGCATTGCAGACAGGTATTTCAAATTATACAGATGGTGTATCATCAGCTAATGATGGTGCAGATACATTAAAAGATGGTACAGCTCAGATTAATGCAGGTCTTAGCGCACTTGCTTCTAACTTTGCAGGAGATGGAACAGAAGAAAATCCTGGTCTTGTAAATGGTGTAGAGCAGTTAAATGATGGAGCAGACCAGCTGGATGCAGGTATTAATAAACTTGCAGATACATTAAATGCTTCATTTGGTAATATTGCATCACAGGCTGCAACTTATGGAAGTAATACAGAAGCACTTACACAGGCTAAGGCTATTGAAGATGGAATTGGTGCTAATGTAAACAGCATTTTAGGAGCGTTAGGCAATGCTAACCTTCTTATTACACCATATACAGATATGAATACAACAATGAACGATGCTACAATATCTACTCTATATGCAAAATACATGGACGCATATCAGTTTGTAGGTGCTAACGCAGGTAATCCATATATACAGCAGCTCAATGCAGCTATAGCAGCCTCAGGTACACAGTTTACAAGTCTTGCAGATGTATATAATGCCCAGATGGGATTATTATTTAAGACAGTAAGCAACCAGAGTATATCAGGAGCTTTAACACAGGTATATAATACAGCAACACAGACAACAGATCCTGAAACAAATATGAACCTTACACAGAGTCTTACAGCATTAAAGCAGGGTTCAGCAGCATTAAAGAGTGGTATTGCAACGGTTAAGGCAGGTATTGGTACTCTTGATGAACTTACAGCTAAGACACCACTTGCAGCACCTACAACAGTATGCCAAGCACTTAATGCATTGGTTACAGGAAGTGATCAGGTTAATGCAGGTGCAGGTCAGTTAAAGGCAGGACTTGGACAGCTCGTTGCCAATAATGATACATTAAATAACGGTATGTCAACAGCAGTGGCCGGAGCTAAACAGCTGGATGCAGGTGCAGCACAGCTTACAGACAGCACTAACGGAGTTCCTGCATTAGTAGCAGGAAGTGAACAGTTAAAGGCAGGACTTGGACAGTTAGTAGAGTCAACACCAGAGCTTACAACAGGTATTAATGCATTAAATGATGGTGCTAAGCAGTTAAAGCTTGGTACAGCACAGTTAAATGAAGGAGCAGGAGCATTAGCACTTGGAGTTAATGCATTAGACAATGGTGCTAACCAGCTTAAGGATGGTACATCACAGTTAGCAGAAGGAGCCGGAGCATTGGCAGACGGTGTAGGAGCATTAGATGATGGTGCTAACCAGTTAAAGGATGGCCTTAATACATTAAATGATGGTATCAGTCAGGTTAGTGACGGAGCTATCCAGCTTGATGATGGTGCTATCCAGTTAGCAGATGGAACAATAACATTAAAGGATGGCATGCTTCAGTTTAGTGAAGAAGGAATTGAAAAGATTACTAAGATGTTAGGAGTAGATGCTCCTGAGATTACTGAAACACTTAAGAAAGTAACAGAGCTTGGTAAGAATTATCAGTCATTTGCGGGTAAGGCAGATGATACAGAGGGTACGGTAACATTTATTTATAAGACAAATGGTATCACTAAATAAGCCAGTTTCCTAATTTTCCATATATTAAACGGCCGGGGAGAGGTGTATGCCTCTTTCCGGTCAATTTTGTTTGCGCGCCATGGGTGCGCCCTAACGGGTGCAAGTCCAGGACACGCCAGGATAGTGGGAAGTGTATAGCCGGACAGTAATATAGATGACTTGTCAATTGGAAGTAATAGTTGTATTATAAGAAACGTCGTGTTTTTAATTTGCAAAATCGTATGAATAAATATTTATTGTTAGAAGCATAACAGATGAATTATAATGACATTTTGTTATTTATGAAATTGTATAATGAATATTACAGAATATAAAAAATTACTATAGGCTAAGAAGAAAGGAATTATGTTATGAGAAATAAAAAGGTACAATTTATAACGCAGGGAGCTGTAATTGCAGCTATTTATGTGGTATTGGTGCTGATATTTGATACATTCAGTTTTGGACCGATACAGTTCAGGATTGCAGAGATGCTTACAATTATGCCATATTTTACGCCGGCAGCCATTCCGGGACTGTTTGTCGGGTGTCTTATAGCTAATATTATTGGTGGCGGACTGATATGGGATATTGTGTTTGGAAGTATTGCAACACTTATAGGCGCTATAGGTTCATATCTTGTAAGAAAGAATAAATGGCTTGTGCCATTGCCACCAATCATAGCCAATATGGTTATAGTTCCATTTGTATTAAAGTATGCATATGGATATGATGGTCTTTTGGTATACTTTATGTTTACGGTAGGTCTTAGCGAAATTATCGTATGTGGAATTATTGGAATGGCTCTGCTTACTGTTATGGCAAAGAACAGGGAGCATATTTTTAAGGATTAAATGGTGTAAAAATACAAATTAATTATGTCAGGGAGTATAAGCTTAAGGAAATGATATAGCTTATACTCCATTTTTAAGTTTATGCAATAAATTATATATGGATTATTATCAGTAACTAAGAGAAGCAGCAGATATTAAAGGCGTTCTTAAATAATTGTAAAAAAGAGGATGTAATTGATAATTAAATATTATCCGTGGTATACAGATGATATGGTACGCCGGTTGTATACAAGATGAAGATACATTGCATCCTTTGCCTTTATGGAATCATGTGCAGCAATTGCATCGGCTATTTCCCGGTGTGTCTCAATTGTTTCGTTTTTAAGACAATTACCTGTTGTCTCTACGAAAAGAGGGATGGAACTGTTAATTACAGGAATAAGTCTTGGAATAACAACATTTTTGCTGCTCATGGCTATTGCATTGTGAAAAGCAATATCAGCCTGAGTATGGTCTTTTTGTTCAATAAGAAGTTTTTCAACCTCATCACATAATTCTACTATTTTTTTTATATCATCTTTGTCAGCATTTGATGCAGCCATAGCGGCTATGGAGGGTTCTAATAGCAGACGAACCTCTAAAAGGTCGTGTACGAGTTGTTTCTTATTTACTATAAATGTAAATCCTAAGGGATCGTTTACAATTCCCGGGGATGCTGCAACATATGTTCCTGAACCCTGACGTATTGATACAATATTTCTTGAAGCAAGAAGCTTCATGGCTTCCCGTATAGAACTTCTTCCAACAGATAATTTTTCTGAAAGGATGGCTTCATTGGGAAGCTTGTCACCGGGTTTAAGATTTTCTTTAAGTATAAGAGAAATTATATCTTCTGAAATTATTTGTGGAAGACTTTTCTCATCTGTTGATGAATTCGTCATATGAATTACCTCATTCCTTAATTGTTATATTTATTAAATAATATGATAAATACTATTAAATAAATTGTCAAACTGGCAATATGCACAAAAAAATGTCTTGATTTTAAGTAAAAATATATTATTGATTTTTTTATGAAAAGAGTTTATGATGAAATCATCAGATGAATTTCGGAATTAATCTAAAAAAATACGAAAAATAATAATTAAAACAGCAAAAACCATAGAAAACATCAGATGAATTATTACTTAAAAAGTGGTCTGATGAATAAAGGAGGTATATTATGGTGGAAACGACATTTTCGGGTGAACCATTAAGGGTTATGATTTCTGCGGTAGTGGGAATTGTATGTCTGCTTATATTGATTATTAAGTTTAAGCTGCATCCGGTAATATCTATGATGTTGTCAGCAGTAATTATAGGAATTGGTGCAGGAATGCCACTTGAAATGATTACTAGTACAGTTGAAAAAGGCGTGGGAAAAACATTGCAGGGAATAGCTTTACTTGTTGGTCTTGGTGCAATGTTTGGAGGAATACTTGAAGTCAGTGGTGGTGCACAAAGAATTGCAACTACACTTATAGATAAGCTTGGGCAGAAAAAAGCCGGATGGGCTTTAGGAATTACAGGTCTGGTAATAGGAACTACAGTATTTTTTGAAGCCGGTGTTGTGGTATTAATACCTCTGGCATTCAGCGTTGCCAAGCAGACTAAGAAATCAACATTATTTTATGCAATTCCACTCTTAGCGGGACTTGCAAGTGGATATGCATTTATACCACCATCAGCAGGCTCGGTACTTACAGCTAATACATTAGGCGTTAATCTTGGAACAATGATTATGGTAGGCGTACCGGTAGCTATAATATGTATGGTTGTTTCAGGTGTTATATGGGGAAAGTTCATTGGTGAAAAGATATTTACAAAGCTTCCTGCTAATGTTGAAGAGGTGCAGGATGATGGAAAAGAACTTCCGGGATTTGGACTTGTGGTTTTTGTTATTTTAATACCACTTGTATTGATACTGGTAAGTACAATATCACAGTATATTCCAATGAATAGTAACATTAAAAGCATACTTGCATTTATAGGAAAACCGTTTTTTGCATTAACAATTGCTACTATTGCAGCAATGTATTTCCTTGGAATAAGAAGAGGTTTTTCAGCAGATCAGCTTAAAAAAATATTAGATCATTCATTAAGACCGGTTGGAATGATTCTTCTTGTCATTGCAAGTGGAGGTGTGATCAGATGGATGCTTCAGGATTCAGGACTTGGTGATATCATAGCTCCGGCATTGGAAAAGAGTGGAATGCCTTTAATAATAATCGCATTTTTAATTGCATTATTTGTCAGGGCTTCTGTGGGAAGTTCTATAGTTGCAATGACTATGGCTTCAGGAATAATGGCTGCAATGCCGGCGGTAATGGCAACAAGTGTATTATATAGAGCAGCTATGTGTTGTGCAATATGCGGAGGTGCTACAGCATTAAGCCATGTCAATGATGCGGGCTTCTGGCTTGTAGGTACGTTTCTTGAAATAGATGAGAAGACTACATTAAAATCATGGACGATTATGGAAACAATAATAGGTGCTACAAGCCTTATAATTAGCTTTATTATTTCAATATTTGCATAAATTGTGCGGAAATGGAGTGTAAAATGGTTAGGATTCCTGTGTATTTAAGAAGCTTAAATGATGCAAAACATCTTGTTATGGTAGCAGAAAGCTGTAAAGACGATGTGGATTTGGCATGTGGAAGATATGTAGTCAATGCAAAATCCATGCTTGGAGTATTCAGCCTGCCACAATTTGAAGATGTTGAAATGCTGGTTGATGAACATAATGAGGAAGATATACGATGCAGGCTGAAAGAATGTAATCTGATAAAAAATAATGAGTAAGCGGCTGTATATTGTCAAATGTAATAAAAAATAAAATTCTAAAGGAGTGAAAATTATGAAATTAGTAAGTCAGGAAATGAGAAAATTAGCACCGGAACTTGATCCGCTGCGTATAGGAACAGGTTGGAAGAAGGAAGACCTTGATAAGGTACAGGTAATTATAGAAAGTACATATGGTGATAGTCATCCGGGAAGCGGACACTTAAATATTCTCGTAGATGAAGTAAAAAAAGGTATTGAACAGGAAAATGGATTTGGTGCAAAATACTTCTGTACTGATATATGTGACGGAGAAAGTCAGGGAACAGATGGTATTAATTATAGTCTTGCAAGCCGTGAAATGATTGCTAACATGATTGAAATACATGCAAATGCGACACCTTTTGATGCAGGTGTATATCTTTCAAGCTGTGATAAGGGAGTTCCGGGTAATCTTATGGGAATGCTTAGAGTAAATATTCCATCAGTATTTGTACCGGGTGGAACAATGAATGCAGGACCTGAGATGCTTACATTAGAGCAGCTTGGAATGTATAGTGCAAAGTATGAAAGAGGGGAGATAGATAAGGAAAAGCTTGACTGGGCAAAATGCAATGCATGTCCAAGCTGTGGTGCATGTTCATTTATAGGTACAGCTTCTACAATGCAGATTATGGCGGAAGCACTTGGACTTGCGTTACCGGGAAGTGCACTTATGCCTGCAACGAGCCCTGACCTTATTGAATTTGCAAGAGAAGCGGGAAGACAGTCTGTAAGACTGGCAAAAATGGAAAATATGCGTCCATCAGACATTGTAACAATAAAGAGTTTTGAAAATGCAATATTAGTACATGCAGCTATTTCAGGCAGTACTAATGCACTTCTTCATATTCCTGCCATAGCACATGAGCTTGGAATTGAGATTACAGGTGATACATTTGACAGAATACATAAAAATGCAAGGTATCTGCTGGATGTAAGACCGGCAGGACGCTGGCCAGCAGAATGCTTTTATTATGCAGGTGGTGTTCCTGCAATTATGGAAGAGATAAAAGATTATCTCAATCTTGATGTAATGACAGTAACCGGAAAAACATTAGGTGAAAATCTGGAAGACTTAAAGGATAAAGGATTTTACCAGAAATGTGATAAATGGCTTATGGAATTTAACAAGAGATATAATATAAATATTACTAAGGAAGATATAATAAGACCATATGACAAGGCCATAGGAACAGATGGAAGTATAGCAATATTACGTGGAAATCTCGCACCGGAAGGAGCAGTAATTAAACATACAGCCTGTCCTAAAGAGATGTTTAAAGCAGTATTACATGCAAAACCATTTGACAGCGAAGAAGAATGTCTTTCTGCAGTATTAAAACATAAAGTAAATAAAGGTGATGCAGTATTTATAAGATATGAAGGACCTAAGGGAAGTGGTATGCCGGAGATGTTTTACACATCAGAAGCTATAAGTAGTGATAAGGAATTAGGAAAGAGTATTGCTCTTATAACTGACGGACGTTTTTCAGGTGCTTCAACAGGTCCGGTAATTGGACACTGCAGTCCTGAAGCAGTAGACGGAGGACCAATAGCACTTGTTGAAGAGGATGATTTGATTGAAATAGATGTAATGGCAAGAAAGCTTAATATTATTGGTGTTAAGGGAGAAAGAAAAACTCCTGATGAAATAGATGAAATATTAAAAGAACGCCGTAAAAACTGGAAGCCGGTAGCACCTAAATATACAAAGGGTGTAATGAGATTATTCAGCCACCATGCAGCAAGCCCTATGAAGGGAGCATATCTTGAATATTAATAAATGCAAAATTAATGTTGTTAAAAGAAATAAACATGATATGTAATTAAAATACAAATAAAAAATACAAATAACCGCAGAGTCAGATATAATTTCTGGCTCTGCGGTTATTTGTCATTATAACCACTTCTCAAAATAATCTTCAAGACGCACAAAAGTCTTACCAAGTATCTTAGCTTCATCCTCTGACAGTTCATTCATAATATAGTCAATCATATCTTTGTGGAACTTCATATGATGGTTATATGCTTTATGGCCTGACGTGGTAAGTGAAGCATAGACAATACGTCTGTCTTTATCACTTCTGTGACGCTCAACATAGCCTTTTTTCACAAGACCGTTAATTCCAGTTGTAAGTGTACCCATTGTAACACCGAGTTGTCTGGCAATCTCTGACATCTTCTTAGGCCTGTCTATCCCAACAGCTTAAATTATATGCATATCATTGACGGTAAGATTTTTAAATTCGTCTGTTATAAGGGCATGTTCTTCTATATGCATTATGTCATTAAAGAGCTTAACCAGTATGGAATTGAGTGATTTGTAAGTATCATTCATATCTGTTCACCTCACCTGTATATTTTAGATAAATTATACGTTCATATCCGATAAGTATATTATAACGTAAATTCAAGAATAATGTAAATATTAAATTGGATTAGATATAGTGTGTATAGATGTAATCTGTAATTTGACAAAAAGTGGGGGATTTTAATAAAAATGGAACTGAAAGCCTTATTATCTACCAGCTTAAAGATTCGATTAAATAAGGAGCATAAGCTGGATACAGTTTATACTCCCTGCTTGGTTATGTAGACTTTATGTTATAAGAATATTCCGGCAAAATCTGTTGTATGATGATTATTATCTGTAATATGCTGCATAATCTTTGAACCTTGTATATACGAACATGCTGTTATTATAAGATTATGAGCTTTCACGTTCAACAAGAGAGGCTGAAAAAACAAGATGCTGTGGGCTTGGTTTAATATCTTTAGGAGCATCTATTTCATCGATTAACATCTTTACAGCTTTGGTTCCCATCTCATAAGCGGGTATTTCAAGAGATGTCATGGTTGTCTCAAGCATATTGCCAATGGAATGTCCTGTAAGGCTTACAAGGCGTACATCATCAGGGACTCTAAGAGAGTGTACCTTTAAAGCTCTAAGTGCTGCCATACCTTGAATATCAACAGCAGCCATGATGGCATCTATCTTAGGATTATCTTTTAAAAGTTGTTCTGTACATTCATATCCATATTCAAAACTGTTAATAGAATCAGGAGATATTGCACAATATTCCTGAAGTTTAAGTTCCTTTATGGCACGTTGAAATCCCTTATATCGTTCCTTATATGGAGCGTAATTCATAGAACCGTTAATGAGACCGATATTTCTACAGCCTTTATTATAGAGATAGTGAACAGTATCATAGCCGCATGCATCGTAGTCTGCAATTACACTGCTAAGGTTCTTGTCCTGTTTACGCACTATCTGTATAATTCCAAGACCATCTGCGTGCATATCACGAAGCAGGTGGCCGTTTTTGCCGGTTCCGGCAATGATTATTCCATCGACAAAACCATTTCTTAGACGGTTAAGGTGTTCTTTTTCAAGCTCACTGTCATCTTCTGTAATACATATCATGGTAGCATATCCTGTCTGCCTGCATTCGTATTCAATACCCTGCATCATATCAGCATATAAAGTAAGATGAAGACGTGGAACTACGACACCAATAGTATGTCTTTTTCCCTGACGCAGCCCCTTTGCCAGTATATTAGGTTTATAACTTAGCTGTTCAACGGCTTCCATAATTCTCTTTTTAGTATCAGGATGGACGTAGGAAGTATTGTTTAATGCTCTGGATACAGTGCTTACATCAACACATGCAAGCTTTGCAACATCTTTTAATGTAGCCATATATAAGCCCCCTTTCTATAAGTACAGACTTTAATTAACATAAACATACAATTCTGTGCAATTAATGTGAAAACGTTTGTATATATTGAGTATACAATATCTAATGATATTAAGCAAGTATAATAGGTTATGACTAAAAATATTAAAAAGAAAGAAGAATGTTTTGATGTGGAAGCAGAAATTGTATTAGTGATAAAACAAGCATATTTGCTACATTGTACACGAATATGTGCAAAATATTGCACAAGTTGCATAAAGCATTGACTATATAAATAAGGTGTGGTATAAAATAATCACAGCGATACAAACGATTGCATAAATAAATCAAACCGATGCGCAACGGATAGCAAAAAATATTAAAAGAACAAAATAATAAAATTTTTAATTGAAAAGGAGATCACTATTATGGCAAAAGTAAAAACATTTAAAACAATATTCCCAGCAGTTTCAGTACCTTTAAACGATGATTATTCAATTAATGAACCAGAGTTCAGAGCATATCTTCGTTGGATCAAATCATTTTATGGAAAAGGAATAGAAGGACTTGTATGTAATGGACATACAGGTGAGATAACAGGGCTTACAAGAGCAGAACGTAAGCGTGTAGTTGAAATCTGTAGTGAAGAGTGCGGCGATGTAATGACAATTATTTCAGGTGTCAACTGTGAAAATACAGCAGAGTCAATTGAGATGGCTAAGGAAGCTAAAGAAGCAGGAGCAGACGGAATCCTCTTAATGCCACCACATATGTGGCTTCGTTTCGGAATGCACAAGGATGCACCATTTGAATATGTAAAGGATGTTGCAGAGGGAGCTGATATTGATATTATTATTCATCTTTATCCAGCAACAAGCAAGGCATTCTATCCGGTAGAAACATTAATTAAGATGTGTAAGGAAATTGATCATGTTAAATGTATTAAGATGGGTACAAGAGTTACATCAATCTATGAACATGATGTAAGACTTCTTCGTCAGGAATGCCCGGACATCTCATTAATAACATGTCATGATGAAACACTCTGTGTAAGCTGGTTCCCGGGAATGGACGGTGCTTTAATCGGATTTGCCGGATGTGTGCCTGAAATAATCTGCCCGGCATGGGATGTATTCTCTCATCCGGATAAGCATACTTTAAAGGAAGCACAGGACTGGTCTAACAGAATTTATCATATTTCACAGGCTATATATGGCGGTGGACAGCCATCAGGCGAGGCTCATGCAAGATTAAAAGAAGCATTAGTTCAGAGAGGAATCTTTACAAGTGGATTAATGAGAAAGCCGGTACTTCCATTAAACCAGGAAGAAAAAGACTGGATTTCACTTGGACTTGAGAGAAGTAAGATGGAAAAGGTTGATATGAACCAGTTTAAATAATATAAACTAACCACTCAGGATTATGAGGCAGTGATCTGGAAGTTATTAATACTGGGGCACTGCCTTTGTTAGGAGAAGGCTTATGGGTGAACAATTTGATGAGAAGAAGGTGAAAAAAGCAACTCCACTTGAGCTGCTTAAAAGAATTGGACCCGGAATTATATTAGCCGGGGTTGTTATAGGACCTGGAAATATTACTACATCAGCGATGCTTGGCTCTAATTATGGTTATTCAATGATATGGCTTCTGATACCAATTGCATTTATGGGTATAACATTTATGTTATCCTCATATAGAATTTCAATGCTTACAGGTATGCCTATCATACATGCAATAAGACAATATTATGGTAAAGCGGCAGCAGCTATAGTTGGTATTGCTACATTCTTATCATGTCTGTTTTTTACAATGGGTAATATTACCGGTTCGGGAGCTGGTATGAATCTTGTTCTTGGTATTAACTGGAAGCTTGGTTCATTGATTATGATTGCAATTATACTTGCATGTTATTTTACAAAAGGGGTTTATTCAAAGGTAGAAAAGTTAATTACATTATGTATTGTCGGAATGATTATATGCTTTTATGCAACACTTGTTGCAACAGGAGGACCTTCATGGGGTGAACTTGGTAAGGGGTTTGTCAACTGGAAAATAGCAGATGGAAGTCTTACGACATCACTTGCTTATGTAAGTACCAACGCAGCTATCACGGCTGGTATCTATGGAACATATCTTGGTGTTGAGAAAAAATGGAAAAAAGAAGATATGTTTAATGGAATAATGCTTGCAGATGCTATTGCACATGTTATCGCAGTTATTCTTATATCAGGTTCAATTGTACTTGTAGGCGCTATTGTGCTTCATCCGGCAGGAATTAAGATTACAGCACCGGCACAGTTAGGAGATCTGCTTGTTCCATTTCTAGGAAAAGCTGCACCTATTGTTATGGGTATTGCTCTTCTTGCGGCAGGATTTTCATCACTTCTTGGTAATACACAAAGAGGAATGGTATTACTTGGAGCTGGTATCAACAAACCGGTTAATCTGGAATCAAAGTTTATCAGATATGGTTGTCTTGCATGTATAGCATTTGCGGCAGTGATTTGTTACTGTTATGGTGGTTCACCGACACAGCTTATATTTGTAGCTAATATTGCAACTGCCATTGCTACACCATTTGGTGGATTTTTTGTAATGAGAATGTTATTCAGAAAAGATGTAAATGAAGGTTATAAGACACCGAGAGTTCTTCAGATATGTATGGTTATAAGCTATTTATTCGCACTTGTAATGACATTTTCAGCATTATGGAATTACATTCCTAAGTTAATTCATTCTTTAATTAAGTAAATTTTATATCAAAACTGCTGTTCTGGTTATGAAGACCGGGGCAGCAGTTTTTTATGTATATCAATGAAAGCATTATGGCAGTATGTAGTGCCTGGATTTTTAAATATGTCAGGTATTACATGTATATAAATTGAAGATATACTGTTTTATTGGTGTAGTTATTCACTAAATAATGTAAGGGTATCATTAGAAGTTTGAAGAAAAGTGTGTATATCTTGACAAGTAAGTGGGAAAAAGTGTATAACTCATAGTTGAAACAGGTTCAATGTGGAAGACATTGATTATTATGATAATTAATGCTGATGCTGTTGATTAGTCTTTTGGGAGTGTCAGTTATTATTATAATATATTTAGGAAAGAATGGAGAAATAAAAAATGAGTCTTATAATTGGAATTGGTGGGATATTAGTAACTGCCGGATTAATAGCTACTGAGATTTCTGAATGGGATAAGTAGTTAAAATGAAGATTAAATGGGAAGTGGCATAAGCTGTCTGTGTAAAATAACAGCTTATGCCATTTTCGTATTTATAACCACTTCTCAAAATAATCTTCAAGACGCACAAAAGTCTTACCAAGTATCTTAGCTTCATCCTCTGACAGTTCATTCATAATATAGTCAATCATATCTTTGTGGAACTTCATATGATGGTTATATGCTTTATGGCCTGACGTGGTAAGTGAAGCATAGACAATACGTCTGTCTTTATCACTTCTGTGACGCTCAACATAGCCTTTTTTCACAAGACCGTTAATTCCAGTTGTAAGTGTACCCATTGTAACACCGAGTTGTCTGGCAATCTCTGACATCTTCTTAGGCCTGTCTATCCCAACAGCTTAAATTATATGCATATCATTGACGGTAAGATTTTTAAATTCGTCTGTTATAAGGGCATGTTCTTCTATATGCATTATGTCATTAAAGAGCTTAACCAGTATGGAATTGAGTGATTTGTAAGTATCATTCATATCTGTTCACCTCACCTATATATTTTAGATAATTTATACGTTCATATAAGATAGCTATATTATAACGTAAATTTAAGAATAATGTAAATATTAAATTAGATTAGATATTAGTGTGTATGGATGTAATCTGGTAAAAACAGATAATGAAGTCAATAATGATATAGAGAAATTGCAGATTGAGGGGTAAAGATATTAATATAATAATAAAAAAGATTAATATATTAGCTATAATTGACTTTTTTAATCAAAATAGCTAATATGTTAGCCGTAAGTAATAATAAGAAAGAGGAAAAATGAAATGAAGAACACTAAAAAGCATAGCAGGCTGTTAATGTCTGCCATAGTGTCATTAGTATTACTGATGCAGGTATTAACAGGCTGCAAAGGCAGTCCTGCCGGAGTAAATAATAATGAAACGGCAGTAACATCAGGACAGACCGCAGATAATAATTCAAATGAACAGTCTAAGGAGGCACAGCTTAGCCAGGCTGTTGATAACCAGTCAGATATTGAAAAGGCAGAAAATAATACAGCAGTTGACAACAGTACCGGTAATACAGATATTACTGATGAAAAAACTTCTATAAAGTTAGATTCAAGTGTATATTATACATCCGCGGATGTACCGGAATTTGACGGATATTTATATGTGACACTTGACGGCAATATGCCATTATTTTCAGATGATGAAAAGAAAAGTACTGAAAATTTTGAAAAATATAGCGAGCTTGACAGTCTAAGGCGTTGTGGTCCTGCATATGCGAATATATGCAGGGAGTTAATGCCTACACAAAAGAGAGGTTCAATCGGTTCAGTCAAGCCTACAGGGTGGCATACTAAGAATTATCACGAGCTTGTTGATGGTAATTATCTGTATAACAGATGTCATCTTATAGCATTTGAACTTGCCGGAGAAAATGCCAACGTAAAGAATCTTATTACAGGAACAAGATATTTTAATGTAAAAGGCATGCTGCCATATGAAAATAAAGTTGCACAGTATGTAAAAGCAACTAATAACCATGTACTCTACAGGGTAACACCTGTTTTTGAGGGAGATAATCTTGTAGCAACAGGTGCCAGGATGGAAGGCTGGTCAGTGGAGGATAAAGGCGCCGGAATATGTTTTAATATATTTGTATACAATGTACAGCCAGGCATAGCAATAGATTATGCAACGGGTGACAGCTGGGTGGATGATTCTATACAGATAATATCTGATTCAGTAAGCAGCATATCTCAAAGTACCGGAAAGACTAAGAATAATACAGGAAGTAATCCTGATAATAATACAGCAGGTAATGACAACACTTCTGCAGGTGAAATAGCTGCAATGGCAATGGGAGCGGCGGCAATACATGAAGCAGTTCCTGATACTGCATATGAAACTGACGGCACGGATATATCTGATAATACTGACAGCGTACAGAGCTTTGAGGCAGCAGAGGAAGAAGCAGCTGCGGATACATCAGGTGACAGTTTTGCCGCGAAAGAAGAGACAGTGTCAGATACACAGGAAAATAATAGTGTTGATGATACAGCCTCAACGGATATGGTATGGGTAGCTTCATCAGGTAAGGGGAAAAAATATCATTCAGATCCGACATGCAGCAATATGAAAAATCCGGTGCAGATAACAAAGCAGCAGGCGGAAGCACAGGGAAAAGGTGCATGTTCAAAGTGTTATTAAAATACATATAATGATAAAGACAGTAACATGTTCTGGTTGAATAGAGTTATAAAACCGGAATATGCTGCTGTCTTTTTACTAGCAATCTAGTGAGTTTAATATATATGACCATCAAAATTTTTATAATTTAATATGACAGTCACAGATATTTATATTTCTTTATACATCTCAGGCCGTCTGTCCCTGAAAAGTCCCCAGCTTACTCTTAAATCCCTGTTTTCATCGAGGTCGGATTCGCCATATACAATATCTTCGCTATCCCTTGAAGCCTGTGAGATAATCTCACCTGAGGCATCTGTAACAAAGGATGAGCCGTAAAATACAAGTGAAGATTCCTGATTGCCATTGGCCTCACAGGGAATTACTTTTTCTTCACCGATACGGTTAGCGGCAACTACCGGAATTATATTACATGCAGCATGTCCCTGCATGCATCTTCTCCAGTGCGGCATGCTGTCAACCTCAAGAATAGGTTCTGAACCGATTGCAGTAGGATACAATAGTATTTCAGCCCCCTGTACTGCCATACATCTTGCAGCTTCAGGAAACCACTGGTCCCAGCAGATACCGACACCAATCTTTGCATATCGGGTATTCCATACCTTAAAGCCGGTATTTCCCGGTGTAAAATAGAATTTTTCCTGATAGTAATGGTCATCAGGAATATGGGTTTTACGGTAGATACCAAGAACTGTACCGTCGGCATCAATAATGGCAATGCTGTTATAAAATACATTTACATCACGTTCATAAAAGCTGATTGGAAGGACGACGCCAAGCTTGGCTGCAACCTTTTTAAAATGCTGTATGGCCGGATTGTCCTCTACGGTTGTAGCATATGAATAATAATCATAATTACGTTCCTGACAAAAATATGGTCGTTCAAACAGTTCAGGAAGAAGTATAATATTAGCACCGTTTCCGGCAGCAGTGTGTACAAGTCTGTCAGCAGTCTTTATATTTTCTTCAACGGAATTACAGCATTGCATCTGTATTCCTGCATATTTAACTTTTCTCATATTAATCTCCATTCCGCAGGCATTTTTAATGCCGGAGGAATCGCGAGCCAAATGTCAGGTTTGGCTCTGCGATAAAGGCTACTTTGTGACGCCTGCGGCGCAAATAGCCGTGTGATAAAATAAGCTATCAAGCTTATTTTTCACACTAATCTCCTATCATAAAATAACCTGTCTGTATCTGTTATTTATAATAATACTGTAATTTAATTACATTTTCTAGCGATTTATGGCATGGAGTACAGAAAAATTGCCTGACTAATATTTATAAAATTCCATATAATGCTTTTTCCACTGTATATTTAATTTCATCCGGACACTCCTCTCCTATCTACCTCGCTGATAAATTTTTCTATCAGTCTGTTTACTTCATCCGGCTGGTCAGCGTTGGAATTATGACCGGCATTTTTTATCCATTTAAGCGGTAAACCTTCTCTCTGATGCCATTTCTTATTATAGCTTTTGGCTGAGCCCGCTTTATCCTTTTCTCCACAGATAAGAAGAGCCGGACAACTGATATGATATGGCAGATCTGCTTTGATTGCCTCAGCAAGCATTCTGTAACCAAAACCGGCAAGTCTTGCATATTCTTTAGGATCTGAATCATAGGACATCATCATCTTTCGCATAAGCTTCTGACCATATTCTGTCTCTGCACACCCTCTTGAACCAGCCCTAAGAAGTGCTTTCCATGGATATATCTTATATAATGGCTCTGCTCTTTCAAGAAGCCATATTT